>NZ_JASATI010000046.1:0-39120 GCF_038440225.1 Hydrogenophaga sp. OTU3427
CATCTGCAGCCAGACCTTATCGGCTCCGTAGACCTGCCAGTTGGCGTGCCACACGCGCTGGATGTCGGCCTTCAAGCCCTCGTCACGCTGGGCGCGTTGACTGCGCAGCTGCGGGTTGCGTCGTCGGGCTGCGTGGCGCCAGTAACACGACGGGGCCATCTGCAGCACCCGGCAGATGGGCTCGACCCCGTAGGCATCACGGTGGCGGTCGATGTAGTTCTTCAAGACTTCAATCGGCGGTCGAGCTCCGCCTGCGCGAAAAACGCGCTGGCCGTCTTCAGGATGTCATTGGCCCGGCGCAGCTCTTTGACCTCACGTTCCAGCTCCTTGATGCGCTGGGCTTCTGACGTGGTGGTGCCGGGGCGCTGGCCGCTGTCGACCTCGGCCTTCTTGACCCAGTCATTCAAGGTCTGCGGCACGCAGCCAATCTTGGGCGCAATCGATTCAATGGCTGCCCACAGCGATGGGTAGTCGGCTCGGTGCTCCTGCACCATGCGTACGGCGCGCTCGCGCACTTCCGGGGAGAACTTCGGTGATTTGTTCATGGCTCCATCTTCTCAAGAGTTGGAGCCTCCTCAAAACCCGGGGCGGTTCAAGCGTACAGCTTGGCCCTGGCCAGAGTCCCGATGGGGTCGGGACCAGTTCTGTGTCTCAGTCGTTGGACTTTTGCTCAGAGAACATGTACTCCGGGTCAAAGTCATGAACTCGAGGCGTTGGCTTGCGGTTGAAAAGCAGGCGCAGTACATCGGGGCGTGAATAGTGACCTGCAGGGTCATAGGCAGCTTTGGTCACGCCAATGAATCCCAGGTCAACGTCGGCATACAGGAGGCCTTCCTCGTTTTCCGGAATCGGCTGGCACAAAGGCTTGGCGTCAGGACCATAAATCATGGCATAACCCCCGCCCTCCAGGAGTAGTTGATTCTTCTGCGGTGTGTCAGCCAGCATCGCCATCATTTCCTTGGACACGATGGCACATGGGGCCAGCACGTAGCAGCTACCTTCGAGGGCGTACACCTGACTGGCCGCGTTATTGGCCTCCGCACTGAGCTGAAAAGCCGCTCCCCGGTAGACAGAGAAGCTCGGCCAAGCCGCAATGTGAATTTGCTCGTGCTGCGAGTACATCGCGTATTTGGTCAAGGGCTGAATGTGCTCTGCACAGCAAAGTGCTCCCATCCGGCCCAGCGCGGTATCGTGAACCGCGATGTGACTGCCATCGCCCTCGCCAAACACAGTGCGTTCTGCGTGTGTGGGCTTCAACTTGCGGCGAGTAGCGACAACCTTTCCTTGGTTGTCAATGATGGCCTGTGCAAGGTACAGCGTGCTTCCGTCTCGCTCGGAGAAACCCAGGACAACATGGATATTGTTCTCTGCTGCGGCATTGACCAGTCGCTCCCACTGAGGGCTGCCAATCACCAGCGCATTCTCGAAGTACCTTTGCACAAACTGCATCCCCCAAGCCGGGGAATCCAGCCAAATCCACCAAGGGTAGCCCGGCAGCCAGACCTCTGGGAAGGCAATAAGTGAGGCTTTGTTGCGTGCCGCCTCTGCAATAAGCTGGATGGCCTTGTCAACCCCTTTTTCGAGGTCTAGAAACACTGGCGCAGCCTGAACGCAGGCTACTTTGTACTGGGTTTGAACGTGCTTGCTCATGGTCAAGGGTGGAAAGGTTGGAAGACAGTTCGATGTAATGCACAGTTGAGCTGGCCGAACTCGGGTGTGGCTCGCGCTTTCCTCCTGTATCAGGCGTGAAAATCAAGCCGCTAGACGGGAGACTGCGTCTTCGTTCCAATGGATGCCGACACCGGGTATGTCGGGTGGTGTCGCCGAGCCGTTGACGAACTTCAGGGGCTCGCGCAGGATGGGCGCGGCCAAGTCCATTCGTTCAAGAAAATGACAAGTAGGGGTCACAGCGAGGAGGTGCACGCTGATTTCCTGGAAAATGTGGCTGGACATCGGAATGCCGTGTGCATGAGCAAGTGCAGAGGCTCTAATCCATCCGGTCACGCCGCCCATCTTCATGACATCTGGCATGGCAAGGTCACATGCGCCTGCCATCAGTGCTTTGTGCATTTCGTCCGGCCCGCACCAGTTCTCGCCCATTTGAATTGGTAGCGAAACTGAGTCGCGAACCTTTGCATGACCCGTGTAGTCTTCCTGCAGCGTGGGCTCTTCCACCCAGGCAATGCCTTCGTCCTTGAGGACGTTGATTCGGCGAATCGCTTCAGGGACAGTGAGGCCCTGGTTGTAGTCAACGAGGAGTTGCGTGTCTGGACCGATGACCTCACGAAGCGCTCTGACCACTTTGATGTCTTCCGCCAGCGTTGCATAGCCAATCTTTGTCTTGATGGCCGTAAAGCCCTCAGAACGTGATTGTTGGGCTCTCTTCACACCGAGCTCAACACCATCCATGCTGTGGCTGTCATACGCCTTGATAGGGCGAATCGTGCCCCCTAGCAATTTTGCCAACGGCAGCTCTTGCGAGACCGCAAGTGCATCCCATACAGCCATGTCAAGGCCTGAGCAAGCCATCAGTGCTATGCCAGTCTTTCCCAATAGACGAAGGCGTTGGGAGAAGAGGGTGTCAAGGTCGAAAGGTGCGAGAGGCTTTCCCTCGATGAGCTTGCCCAAAGACAGCACCATCTGACGTGTCGCCTCTAGCGCTGCTGGTGTGTATGTGAAGAGGTATGAGCGCCCGACCACTCCCGAAGATGTGGACAGGTCAATCAAGACCAGCGGTGCAGTCGCCACGATGCCGACGGAGGTCCTGACTGGAAACTCCAGTGGAACGTTAACTGACCGAGCTGTAACGTCAGTGATGGTGATGTCCATAGAGAGTTTCCTGTCAATTGTTCGACTTCAAGCCAATCTCTTGCAACGAGTGAACATTGCTCGCCCCAAGGAGGGTCATCGTTCTTGTCAGTTCTTTGGACAGAAGTTGCAAGACGTCAGCGACCCCTTTTTCACCATCGACTGCCAGGCCATAAAGTGCTGGCCTCCCTATCAGAACGGCGTTGGCTCCCAGTGCCAAGGCCTTGGCGATGTCGGTGCCGCTTCGGAACCCACTGTCAATAAGTACAGGAATCTCGCCGTTGACTGCAGATACGATGGCAGGCAGGCTGTGAATGGTTGCCGGCGCTGCGTCGAGTTGACGACCACCATGGTTAGAAACAATCAATCCATCAACCCCACGCTGACGGGCGGTTTTCGCGTCTTCTGGGTGCTGAATACCCTTCAGGAGAAGCGGGCCGTCCCACAGTGTTCTCAACCATTGAAGGCTTTCCCAAACCATTGAGCGGTCCATGGTTCGATTCAGCAACGCTGCCTGAGCCTGGGCCGAGCCTTTTCCTTCAACCTCCGCCAAGTTGACGAACTCGGGTGCGCCAGCGGTTGCTGCTCTCGCAAGCCATGCAGGGTGCAAGAGCATCTCCAGCGCTGTACTCACTGTGGGTCTGAAGGGAAGCTTGAAACCGTTGCGCTCATCTTTTTCACGATAGCCACTCACGGGCACATCAATGGTCAGTACGAGTGCTTCGCTCCCGAGCTTTTTGGCTCGACGCACGAGCTGTTCCGCCATGCTTCGGTCGCCCATGACGTACAGTTGCAACCAAGGTGCCGTGGCTGCAGTGGCAACCGCTTCGATGCGCGAGTTTGATGCCGTGGACTGCATGAACGGCACGCCAAGAGCCTTTGCCGCCTTTGCGATGAGAACGTCTCCTTGTGGACGCACCAGACCATTGAGTCCCATGGGGGCAACTGCGTACGGATGGCTCCAGCGGCTGCCAAAAATTTCAACAGACGTGTCAACCGTGGTCGTATTGCGCAAGACCCGCGGTGTCAATACGCACTCGTCCAGAGCACGGCGGTTTCTGGACAGCGCGAGCTCTCGCTCGGCGCCGCCGTCCACGTAGTCCCGGACAAATCTCGGCAGCTTCTTTCTGGCTGCCTTCTGATAGTCGTCAACGTTCAACAACATGCGCCAGCCCTCCTACTTACACGAGAAGGCTTGGTAGCCACAATGACAGGGCGGGGAACGCGCAAAGGATGACCAGTCGAACGACATCCGCAGCAATGAACGGCATTGTTCCGCGGTAAATTTTCCCGAGTGGAATCTCCCGCGCAATCGAGTTGATGACAAACACGTTGATGCCGACAGGCGGGCAAATCATCCCGAATGTGACAGCCATGACGATGATGACGCCGAACCAGACAGGGTCGAAGCCGAGTTGAACCATGGCTGGAAACACGACTGGGACGGTCAGAAGAATCATGGCCAATTCGTCCATGACCGCGCCCAGCACCAGGTAGCCCAGCATGACCAAGGCAAGCACGCCATAGGGGCCAACCGGTAGATGGACCAGGAAGTCGACCGCCTTCTGCGTGAACTGCGTGATGGTCAGGAAGTACCCGAAAAGAAATGCCCCAACCACAATCATGAGAATGGCTGATGAAACGCGTAGGGCGTCGATAAGAGCAGACCGAATCGTTGCCCAGCGCAGTTGGCCTCTGGCTACGCCTAGGAACAGGGTGCCCATGGCGCCGACTGCAGCAGCCTCTTGTACGGTGAACCATCCACCGTAGATGCCGCCCAATACAAACATGAACAACAGAATTACGGCCCACAGGTTTTTCAGACTTGAGAAGCGTTCAGTCCATGTGTGTTTTTCACCCACCGGCAACATGTTTGGGTAACGAAGCGCAGTGATGTGCACAACTATGGCATAGCCGACGACTGCCATCAGACCTGGCACGATACCGGCTGCAAACAACTTGGTGATATCTGTATCGGTCATGATTCCGTACAGAACGAAGATGACCGACGGTGGAATCATGATGCCCAAGGTGCCGCCCGCAGCGATGAGACCAGCAGAGAAGCCCGGGTCGTATCCAGCCTTGCGCATTTCAGGCAATGCCACTTGAGACATGGTTGCGGCAGTAGCTACTGACGAACCATTGATGGCGGCAAAGCCTGCGCAGGAGGCGATAGACGCCAATGCCAGACCACCTTTGCGGTGGCCAAACCACGCTCTTCCAGCCGTGAACAGTTCGTTGCTCATTCCTGCGCTGGACGCAAATGCACCCATGAGAATAAACATTGGTATCACAGCGAGGTCGTAGTCCGTTACCACCGACAGTGGGACGTTGGCCAGCAGATTAAAAGCTGCCGTCCAGGTGGAGAGCATCCCAAAGCCCAACACACCCACGACTCCCATAGCAATGCCAATTGGTACTCGCAAAACCATGAGAACGAGCATCAAAACGAAGCCCAAAAGGGCAACAACATCACGCTCCATGGGGCGCCTCCTCTTGTTCTGGCAGGGCAGTAGAGTTACGCCACATTTGAATGACACGCACGGTGGAAAGAATGGCTGCTGCTGTGGCTCCAACAGCTGATACCGTATAGAACCATTTCATGGGCAGCAGCAGGTCAGATGTAGCTTGCTCACCCGTCCCACCTACTTTTACCCACACCATCCACGCCAAAGGGCAGAGGAAGGCAAAAGTCAGAGTGGTAGCGAGCATGTCTACTCGCACCCGGTTTCTGGGACCGAGGTACTCCCACAGCGCGTCGACACATATGTGCCCGCCGCGGTAGGTTGCGATAGCAATGCCCCAAAAGATGGCAATGCCCAACAGCAGCCTTGAACCGTCATACCAGTCAGGCACCTGTACGGACATCACGTTCCGAACCACCACGTTTGTGGCGGTCAGAGCGCAAATTGCCAACAGGAAAAAAGCAGCAACTGACTCAGTTGCATCTAGAAGCTTTTTCATCTTCTCAGTACGCGGCTTTACGGTTCGTGAGTTCGCGTTTGAGGTCATTCAAAACCTCTGTCGGGTTCGCGCCGGCCTTTTGAGCGGTTTGCGACCACTGCAGCGTGACAGGTTCAACAGCCTTCTTCCAGGTTTGAACCTGTTCTGGTGTCAGTTTCACGATGGTGTGGCCGGCTGTTGCTGCCAGCTTTGCTTCACCAGAGTCTTCGGCTCCGCCCCAGCCTTCACCAACTTTGGTTGCCCATTCGTTATTGCAGTGGTCGTTGATAACCTTTTTCTGGGTGGTGGACAGGCCGTCAAACCAAGGCTTATTGATGACCCAGACAAACGACGCTGCGTACAACTTGGCGTCCAGATGGAACTTCACTGCCTTGTCGATGTTGAACGAAATCAGAGAATCCCAGGGAAAGGTGATGGCATCGGCGACGCCCTTGTCCAATGCGTCCCGAGACTCAGGCGCTGATACTTGAACGTTGCTCGCTCCCAGCGATACCATGGTTTGTGCAACCGTACCGTTGGCTGGGCGAATCTTCATGCCTTTGATTTGAGCCGGGTCGGTGATGGCCTTCTTCGAGTGAAGCGTGCCGATGTGGATGTGAGCAAAGCAATACTTCACGTCCTTCATTTCTTTTTCTGCGTGCTTGCGATACCAAGCATCAACCGCAGCGGAGCCCTGGCCAGGTTGAGAGATAAGGAACGGCAACTCGCTTGCCGAGAAGATAGGGAACCTTGATGCTTGATAGCCCGGGCTCACCCAAGTGATTTCAGCGATGCCATCGCGGGCCATGTCGTAATGGTCTGCCGCCTTGCCAAGTTGCTGGGCAGGGAACAGAGAAACCTTGATGCTTCCTTTGGAGGCAGCCTCCACAGATTTAGCCCAGGGTTCGATGCTGGTCTTGGCCAGTGAGTGCTGTGCGGGCACCCAAAAGCCAAACTTCATCTCTACTTGCTTTTCTTGGGCGTGTGCCAAATGCGTGAACGCGAGTGCCACGGTTGCGCTGGCAATCAGCGTCATCTTGTTTGTTTTCTTCATCGTTGTCTCCTATGTTTTCCTGGGTGGGTTGGGGTTAAGTGTTCAACTGCGTCAGGTGCGCATCTCTGTTTGTTTGGTCCGGCGGATGAATCGAATGGGTTGCTCTTTGAGCGGAGGTGGGGGCAGACCCAATGAACGAGCCAGCGCTCGTCCTTCTGGGTCAAGCAAGGCTGCTTCGCGCGCCGTGCGCACGCGGCGAATCGCCTCGTCGAGGGAGAAGCTGCCGCGCTTGTTGAAATCCAGCATGCCATGAAAATCCGTAAGTACGGTTTTCAGGCTTCTGTGGCCACGTTCGCTTGTTCCGCCATAACCCTTGACCAAGTTGCCGCAGAGGGCCAACTCGTATGCGAGTTGTGGGCTCTTTCGAATTGCGACTCGGACGGCTTCAAGCCACTGCTCGATTTGAGATTGCTCAGCTTCGAAACGTGAAGTCCGTCGCCGCCAGTTGCGTAGGGCTCGCAATGCACAAAGGGTAGTGAATCCCCAGACGGTGTCGGTTCTCACATGAAGCCCGAAGCTGAGCTTGTGCGCTTTGTGCTCCAATGACTTCTTGACGCGATTCGCAAGGCCTGTCGGAAGAACAGAGCAAATCTCGTCAAGACCTGGCTTCAAAAATTCCGTGAGCTGAATTGGTTCACCTGCTTTTGCCCCAACCTCTTTGCGTACACGTTCCAAACGGTCTGCTCTGGTTTTGAGGTCAGCAACCCGAATGACGTCCTCATACGCCATCCACAAGGCCAGATACCTCGCCACTTCGGTCGAAACCGGGTAATCGCCGCCGCCACTGCGCTCCAGTTCAACGATGGATTCGACTCGGTCTAGGTAGGTATCGGCATAAGCCTTGTCTAGATAGTCGGTGGTAAGGTCGACGCCATGTTGGACGGTCACGCGCATAGGTTCGGGAAGTGCGGAGACCCTGGCCACGTAAGCTCGAGCGGTTACTTCCTTACTGGGCGAGTCTTTTTGCGGAGTCGGCGCCGTTGTGACGTATTCGAAGCCCGCTGCAAATCCTTTCAGACTCGATTCGACGGCCTTACCCGAGTCGCGAATTGCCTTTTCACAGACCTCACGTGAGAAAGGTAGCACTCCACTACCCGCCATCGCGCCGAACATCACTGTGTTGATGACCGTGCCATGCTTCCACGCCAACGCTCTCATGTCGAACAGATGGCATGACTGCGACAGTTCATTGGCCGCCTTAACTACTCGGCTACCGTCGTAACGCCCGTCACCCATCGCAGACTTTTCTGAAACCGAATACTCGCGATGTGTTGACGCCACCAATGTTGTTCGTTGCGGATGGACAAAGCCACCCTGGAGCACGCGCCCCGCCTCCACAAGCTCCGAGGCCGCAACGATATCAACGTCACCCTGACTTGGGGTCAAGCTGAAAATTGGCTCACGGCCACCCAGCTGTGAGCGTGGCACCGGCAGAATTTCAAGGTAGTAGTTCGTCGCACCGGTACGTTGGGCGACGCCTGGAACCGAAGTGCTTTGAACTGGATAGTCGAGTGCTTCTGATGCAGAGATGAGCCAGTCAGCTAGCACGCCGCCGCCTTCTCCGCCCATTGCTGCCACGAGTACCGTGACAATCTTCGGTGCTTCAGTTTTTGTGTTCATGCTTTGAGTTCCTCAGCGGCGGAGACACTGCGTTTCCCAGCCATTGCACGAATCACCCCTTGCCGCAGGCGGTTCATGAACAGTTCAAAGCTAGTGGCGTTTTGTACGATTTCAGCTTTGAAGAACGATGGGCAGAGGGCAGAGGCATGTGCGTTCTCACCGCACAGACCGCAACCGACGCAACCCTGATTCACCGTCGCGACTGGGTCCTGCCGGAGTGGACTAGGGTTGGGCTTGATGGTGAGCGATGGACAGCCGGACAGGCGAATGCAGGAGTGGTCTCCGGTGCAAACGTCGTCGTCGATTCCAAACCGAGTACGTACGACACGCTCACCGCGTTTCAACTTCGCGGCATTGATTGGTTTGATTCGGCGTTGCCGTTCCAGCTGACATTCACCGTCGGCGATGATGACTTTGAGGCCACCTTCCTCGGTGGTCATCGCCTCCATCAGCGTGTCACGCATCTCGCTCACGTGATAGCTCGTAACCTTACGAACCCACTTCACTCCAACACCGTGAAGAGCTGCCTCGATGTCAAGCGTTAAAGGCTTTGCTGCAGGCTGCGTGGGCGAAGACGGAATGGCCTGTGTACCCGTTGCAGACGTGTAGCCGTTCTTCAGAATCACCAGAACCGAGTCCTGGTTGTTGTACACGGCGTTGACCACGCCGCTGGTAAAACCGTTGTGCCAGAAGCCACCATCACCCATGACACTGATGACCCGCTTGTTCATCAATGGGCCTACCCCGGATGAACTGGCCAGCCCAAGGCCATAACCCAGGACAGTGCTTCCGGTGTTGAAAGGCGGGAGGGTCCCAAAGGTGTGGCAGCCGATGTCTGCGCTCACGTGAACGGTTCCCAGTTCCTCTTGCATCAATTTCATTGCTGCAAAGACAGGACGTTCAGGACATCCGATACAGAAACCAGGTGGACGTGCCGGTACAGGTGTTCCCAGAGCGTTCACTGCACGAGGTTTCAGTTGTGCCAGAGGAGCTGCCGAATCAACAACCTCCTGAACACCAACCTCGGAAAGGTTAGTCGGTGCTGCTTGACGCACGAATTCGGCAATTGCCTTGGTAAGCACTTCGCCGGTGTACTCACCAGCCATCGGGAAGATGTCTTTGCCATGCAGTCGCGTGCCGCTGTTCGCCCTTCGCAAGATGGCCTGAAGAGCATCCTCCATATAGTTCGGCTGCCCCTCTTCAACCATCAGAACTGCTCGCTTGCCATCGCAGAAGTTGATGAGTTCTTCCGGTACCAGCGGGTAAACCACGTTCAAGACAAACAGTGGAATCCGAGAGGTTCCGAAGGTGTCGGCAAGTCCAAGTTGCTGGAGCGCTCTGATGGTTCCGTTGTAGAGGCCTCCTGGTATCACCAAGCCAACGTCAGAGCAATCGCCCTCGAAGTGCTCGTTGAGCTTCTGAGACTTGATGAATTCAATGGCTGCCGGCCAACGAGATTCGACTTTCAGTCGCTCATGCGCGTAAATGGAGGGCGGCAGGTTGATGTTGGAGAAGTCGAATTTCGGCTGAGAAATCGTTTCCCTCGTGGAGATTTGAGGTGCACGGTTGTCCTTGCAGACGAATGAGCCATGCACATGACACGCCCGAATGCGAAGCTGAAGCATCACAGGCGTATGACTGGCCTCGGACAATTCAAAGCTTTGTTCAACCGCATTTACGATGGATGTGAGGTTGGGACGAGGGTCCATCAACCACATTTGTGACTTCATCGCGAAGGCGTGTGTGCGCTCTTGAATGATGCTCGAGCCCTCGCCGTAGTCTTCGCCCAGAATGACCAACGCACCACCGACCACGCCAGCTGAGGCTAGGTTGGACAGAGCGTCCGAGGCCACGTTCGTACCGACGGTTGACTTCCAGGTTACTGCGCCGCGCACTGGATAGTTGACAGAGGCGCCCAGCATGGCCGCAGCACCTGCTTCAGAGGCGCTGTTCTCAAAGTAGATGCCGAGTTCATCCAAGAGCTCTTTCGAGTCTCCCAGGACATCAATCAGATGCGAGACGGGGGCACCTTGGTAGCCGCCGATGTAACTGACACCGGACTGCAGCAGGGCTTTGGTCACTGCGAGGATGCCCTCGCCGTGAAATTCTTTGCCAGCGCCAAGCGAGAGGCGCTTGACCTCTTCGGCGAATGAACGCTCCATGCTTTCTTGTCTCCTGTAGAGGCGATTTGAGTGCCTCTGCGTGTTGGGTTTTGACCTTCAAAAGGTCGGCGTGCTCATGAGTTGCGGTTAGCTTATGGGTGGTTTCAAAATTAACCTATCAATGCAAACGCTGTTACATATCTAAAATTTCGATATTCTGGGTGCGGTGTTAAAGCCAGTTGTGAGCTTGCGTCTACCGAGTGCTGGCTGTATCAGGTGCTGCTAAGTAGGGTGCGAATGTGAGCCCAATCAACTCTTACAAAGTCTCTGCTGGCTGTCCGCTGAAGGGCCCCGTCTCTGAACAACCGTGCGATGACCCGGCTTGCGGTCGCGTGATTGATATCAAGGATGTCTGCCATTTCATAGCGACTGGGAAGCCAACAAACCTCGGTTTTTTCCGGGTGTAGCTTTTTAAGTTGCTCTATCAAAAGCAGCACCTTTTCGTCTGCTCGCGCCCCGTGGAGCTGCACTTTGAACTGTGTTGCTTCAAAAAGAAGTCGAGAGACCGCTGCGTTTGCCCACTGCATCAACGAAATTTTTTGTGTAGGGTCCGTTGCTGATGACACTGTGATGACCTCGACTACCGCATCGGTGCATACTCTGGCGTCAAAGCCTCGTGGCTGCCGCAAGAGGGTTTCGTGGCCTAGGACTGCACCTTGGCCAAGCAAATGAGTGATGCACCGGTCTCCTCTTTCGTTGACGCTTTCGAGGCACACAATGCCTGTCCTAATGTGGAAAAGCTCAGGCGAGCTTTCCCCTTGCTGGTACAGGTAATCTTGGGCAGGAATCCGTGTTGACTTCGCAAAGTACATGGGCTTGTTCAGACAAGTAGAAATGGACACTGTTCATTTACGACCCCATTGACCAAGAATCCCAAGCAAGTTTGTCGCTGCCTCGTTCGCCCCTCTACTCACAAGACCATGGCAGAAAGAACTTTGAACCCTCATTCGCGAAGCGAATGAGGGTTCAAATTGACGTTGACTTGTCTTTTTAGACCTTGGGCGCGGGGAGAAGACCGATAAGTGTTTCAATCGCGATACCGATTGCCAGCAGACGCTTGTCGCTACCCACTGGCCCGTCAAGCGCCATGCCAACTGGCAGTCCGTCCTTGTTCAGCCCAATGGGAAGAGTGATGCCCGGCAAGCCAGTCGTGCTGCCGGGGTCACAATTGCGAATGAAAGTCAGGAACTCATCAATTGGTTCACCACCATTGATGGTCACTGTTGAGGTGCCACGCACTGCGTCGATTGGCACTGCCGCCAGTGGCGTTGTCGGGAACCAGATTGCGTCGATGTTTTGGTCTGCAAAGTACGCGTCGTATGCGGCCCTCATCTGAGGGCGATACACGTTGATGGCATCGGGGTATTCCGGGCCGAAAGCGTCGGCAAGTACCGCCTGAAATGCAGACCGAACCTCAGGATTCGCTGCTTGCTGAGCGATGGTCTCCAAGGTCAGGTTTGAGGCTCCGCTTGCAGCCAGATACGCTGGAAGGTCACTACGCGCTTCGTGCAGCACAATGGGGAACCCAGTCTTCGCGAGCAAATCGCGAATCGTTGGAAGTTCGGCTTTGACAAAAACAACACCCGCGGCCGAGAGCTTGGCTTTGGTCGCCTCCATCATGGACGCCACCTCGTTGTCGACCAGGTCCCAGTATGCTTCGGGAATGCCGAATCGCAGGCCTGAGAGCGCTACTGCTGAAGGTCGCGCGGTACCGGTGATGACCGAGTCGATGAGCGCAATGTCTGCCATCGTTCGGCCAATGGGGCCAACGGTGTCACGGGTGTGGCTCAGGGGAATAACGCCTGTACCGCTATAACGTCTTTCGGCTCCACCGTTACCAACTGAGGGCCTGAGTCCGGCGACGCCATTCAAAGCCGCAGGAATACGGACTGAGCCTCCTGTGTCTGAGCCCAGACCGACCGGTGCGATGCGAGAGCCAACAGCGGAGCCTGTGCCACCAGAGGAGCCTCCGGGAATGTGGGTCGACTTGTAGGCGTTTCGAGCTATTCCGGCGAAGGGGGCAAAGTTCGTGTTCGTGATGCCAAAGGCAAGTTCATGGAGGTTTGCCTTGCCAAGAATGATGGCCCCGGCGTCGAGAAGCGGCTGAAGTACAGCAGCATTTCCGTTCGGACGGAAGGTCGCCATGCTGGGAGTGGCTCCGGTTGTCGGGAGGTCCACGGTGTTGATATTGTCTTTAACCACAATGGGCAAACCAGCAAGTGCGCCCAGGGTTTTGCCTGCCTTGCGTTCTTCATCAACCTTTTTGGCTGCGGCTATGGCTGCATCTGTGTTCAGTGTGATGAATGCACCTAGACCCGAGAGCTGTTGAGCTCTTGTCAGGCAGGACCTGACGTAGTCCTCGGCACTCAAGCGGCCCGCAGCGATAGAGTCAACAACTTCGGTTGCCGTAAGCGCAGCCAAGTCTTGCGACCCAGCATCTGTGTCACCGCCTCCACAAGCGACCATCGCCCCACCCATGGTTGGTATTGAAGTAAGCAGCGCCGTGGACTTCAGAAAGCCGCGACGGTTCGTTTCAAATTCTCGTGATGCCATATGTTCTCCAAAAGTCGATTTACTAGCTGTTTGCGCAGGCATGACTTACATGGGTAGTACCGTGCACGCTGCGTAACAAAGAGTAGGTTTAGGCTGTTTTGGTGGAACCTAGCGAGATTGATAGGTGAGGTTGGGGGAGTGCGGGGTAGGGTCTGAAAATGCCAGGCAGTTCTCAGACTGTCCCTCCATCGGACGTTGGCTGTCGGTATGACGCGTCCTGTGGCTGAGGGTCAAAGGTCGCATTGAAGTGAAATTTGATGGCTTCATAAGCTTGCTGAACTTCCTTCGCGACTTGTTGCGGTCTGATGGGTCTGGCTACATAAGGCGCTATGAAATTCATCAAGCTGTCCGCGCGAACTGGGCCTTGCGCAAAAAGAAGCACCTCACTGTCTTTCGCGATGAGATAGCTGGGAAACTGCTCGACCTCCAGCTCGCCGAGAAGGTCTGCATGTTGTTCGATGTCAACCCACAGGAGACGGACCTTGGATGAGAGCCGCGAGTCAACTGTGAGATTGGGGCGCATGTCTCTACAGATGTGGCACCACTCAGCACATAGGCAGGCAACCCAAAGGACACCGTCAAACTCGGGAGCGACGTCAAAGTCGTTGCGCTCACTGTTTCGCATGGTTGTCCGGCTACTTTGGTACCAAGAAGGTGGAGGGTTCTTCCACCTCATGCCGGTCGGCGATTTCGGGTAAGCCGACCACAAACCGGATAGGTAGGATTTGTCCCGTGTGCCGCATCGCTTCGACCGCCGGCATACGAACGTTGACCGTGACTTTGCTGGCCTGTGCAGGTCCCAGTTCAAGGCTGACGGGTCTTGTCAGATTCACCTGGTCCGATGGCAATACATTCACCACCAACCTTTTGTGATGGTCCGATGCGTTCATGAGCTGCAGCGTGTAGACGTTCTCCACCGCACCCAGTTCCACCAGGCGTGCCATCACCGAGCGGTCCCGTATGACGTTCATGCGCACCTCTGGCCTGGCGGAAAATGCGACGACGGTTCCTGTGATGACCAGCAACAGCAAACTGCCGTACACCCAAACACGTGTGCGCAAAACGCGCTGCAGCAACGGCTTCTGACCGTCGCTGGTGCCGTGCAGTTCACTCAGCGACGCCATCCGAATCAGACCTGTGGGTGCATGCACCTTGGTCATCACCTCGTCGCAGGCGTCTATGCACAGCCCGCACCCGATGCAAGCGGCCTGCAGCCCGTTGCGGATGTCTATGCCGGTGGGGCAGACTTGCACGCACAAGGTGCAATCGATGCAGTGGCCGTCCCTTGTATCCCTGTGGTCGTTGTCAACGGTGCCGCGCCTGGGTTCACCGCGCCGGTGGTCATATGCGACATTGAGCGTGCGCTCGTCCATCAAGGAGCCCTGGAAGCGTCCGTAAGGGCACATATGCAGGCAGACTTTCTCGCGCACGAGGCCTGCGTTCAGGTACGTGAACAAGCCGTAGAACAGCACCCAGAAAGTGGTCCAGTAACCAGCCTCCAGGTTCAGAACATCGGCGGTCAGGGGCCTGATGGCGGTGAAATAACCCACGAAGGTGAAGCCAGTCCATAGGCCAAAGACCATCCAGGCTGTGTGCTTACCACCACGGCGAAATAGCTTCTCGGGGCCCCAGGCGGCTTGGTCCAGGCGCTTGCGGTTCTGATGACTCCCTTCAAACCTGTTCTCTATCCACATGAAGATGGACGTGTAAACCGTTTGGGGGCAGGCGAAGCCACACCACACGCGGCCAACCACAGCCGTGGCAAAGAAAAGCAGCAAGGCGCTGACGACCAGGAGCGCGGCCAGATAGATGAGGTCTTGTGGGAACAGCACCGCGCCAAACAGGTAAAAGCGTTTGGCGTCCAGGTCAAACAGGACTGCTTGCCGTGCGTTCCAGGTCAGCCATGGGACGCCATAGAAGATGGCCTGGGTCAGCCAGACGAACGCCCAGCGCAAGCGCGCAAAGGCTCCATGGATTGACCGAGCGTGAATCTTCTCAACGGCAGTCCAGGATTCGGCGGGGAGGATGGGAATGACCTTGGGCATGAGGGTCTCCGGTGGGCTCATCGATGGGTGGTATTGCGCACGCCGTCACGAAAGCGCCGGTGAACTTCTAGAAGTTCGACCCAGAGTGGTGGGTCTCCCAGCCATTCGTCTGCACGCAGAAACACCTGGTTGAAGTGGACGTCGCCATGTGCGGCCACGTGCCAACGCAAGGGTCCGTCGCCGGGACGGGCCGAGACTCCGCTTTCCTCAGAACGCACCAACAAAACGCCTTTGACCTCGCCTGCGGTCTGTACGGGGATTAGCAGCGAATAGCCGAGCCATTGCAGGTTGGGCACGTCTTTGAGCTGGCCGTGAAACTTCCAGCCAAGGCCCTGGGTTTTGGCCTCCACGGGGGAACATGCCAGCGTAGAGGCACCGGCCAAGTTGCCTGCCAGCAGTTCGGGCAGGTGGAACTCCCTCAGTGCGATGTTTTCTGACCTGACCAAGGCCTCAATCACCAGGCGTTGCGACTGAAAAATCTGCAGGTCGGGGTCTTGCTGTCCCTGAAGCCACCGAATAGCTGCCTGGTCGGTGAACAAGTCTTCCAGGTTTCCGCCTTGGCCGCCCATGTGGCTGGGCACACCTACGCCCAGGAATCCACTGTCGACGACGGCTTCAAATCGCTCCAATGCGTTGGGCTGCGAATTGTGGGTGTTGTTGGGGGGGAGGGCGGTGTCTGCAGGCATGCGCCAATGGTGGCGTCTGCGCGTCTGATTGGCAGGATTCAGATGGTTTAAAAAACGACCGTATCAGATGCTCACTGTTACCTGGCTATTTGCCACCATCTGATATGCCCCAAACCAACAAACGTCTCGGATACTGCGTCAGATGAAGCGAGCGCTATCCATTTTTCTGGGCCTCCACGGCTTGGCTGTCCTCAAATGGCTGGGTGACGGCCTGTCTGGGTGGCTCAGTGTTCCCATCCCTGGGAGCTTCTGGGGATTTTTGTTGCTGTTGCTGGTGCTGTGTTTTGTGAAACAGTCACCCAAGGCGACTGCCGACGCGTCAGCCTTTTTGCTCAACCACCTGACACTGTTCTTGTTGCCGTCGCTTGTGGCTGCTGCGGTGGGTCTGCGGTTTGTGGCCGAAGCGGAGGGACTGTTGGTGGCGTCCGGTGTGCTGGTCACAATGTTCATGGCGGCTGGGTGCGGCTGGGTCATCTCTGCGTGGCCAGCAAGGCAAGGGAATGACCATGACGCTTGAAAAAACTGTGGCGTATGCACTTGCTCTGCTGTGTTACCTCTCCGCCCGGGAGGTGTTTCGTATCAGCGGGCGCCATGTGTTGGTGCTGCCGGTGTTCGTTGCCGTGTTGCTGGTGCTGATGGTGTGCGCCGCGTTGGGGCTGGATGCCACCGAATTTGCCAGTCGCACCCAAGAGCTGAGGTGGGCCATGGACCTGGCCGTCGTGGGCATGGCCGTGCCATTACACCAGGTCTGTCGGCGGCTCGGGTCTTCGCTGATGCCCATGCTTCTTGGGCTTCTGGTTGCTTCGGTGTTGTCCGTCACAAGCGTGCTGTTCATCGGATGGGGGCTGGGCATGCCCTGGGACATCACGGCGGCAGTGGCCCCCAAGGCGGCCACCATGCCTGTGGCGCTGTCGCTGGTGCCTGGCGACGCCATCCACCAGGCGTTGGCTGTGGCCTCCGTGTTCCTCACCGGGCTGTTTGGCGCCTTGCTGACACCGGTGGCGCTGCACCGGGTCGGTGTGTTCGACGAGCGCATCCATGCCTTCGCATTGGGGGTGAGCGCGCACGCTATCGGGTTGGTCCGCGCGCAGGCCCAGTACCCGGCGCACCTGGACCTGGCGGTTGCCGGCATGTGTGGGAACGCGCTGGTCACCGCGGCGCTGTGTTCCATGTTCCTTTTTTAAAACATGGATGCCTTCCGCCCGAGCGGCATACCATCCAGGCTGGCACTGGAGGTCCTTGAACACATGTCGTCCGGCACATTGACGCGCTACCAGCAACTGGCCGATGAACTGGCCGGCAACATCCGCACGGGCCTGCTCAGACCCGGCGACCGCTTGCCCTCGGTGCGCGAGCTGCGGCGTCAGCGTGGCGTGAGCCCCTCCACCATATTTCAGGCCTACGCGCAGCTGGAATCAGAGGGCTTGGTTGTGGCCCGTGAGCGCTCTGGCTACTTTGTCCGTGCACGACGCCAGCTGACCGGGCGCCCCCCGGAGGCCGCGCAACCCAGCGAACGCATCACCCCGGTGGCCATCAGCGAACTGGTGTTCGAGCTCTTGGGCTCCACCCGCGACGTGGACGTGGTTCCGCTCGGCTCGGCGTTTCCGGCACCCGAGTTGTTCCCGTTCGACGCCTTGGCACGGTGTGGCGCTCGGGCCATGCGGCGTTTGGGTCCGGCGCAGATATCAGGCGCGCTGACGGCCGGTGATGAATCGCTGCGTGCTCAGGTAGCGCGTCGCTACGCGCTCAACGGAGTGTCTTTGCAAGCGGACGAACTCATTGTGACCAACGGCGCGATGGAGGCCCTCAACCTCTGCCTGCAGGCGGTCACCCAGCCGGGCGATGTGGTGGTTGTCGAGTCCCCCACCTTTTACGCGGCATTGCAGGCCCTGGAGCGACTGCACCTCAAAGCGGTCGAGGTCGAGACCGACCCTGTGGACGGCGTGCGGCTGGATGCGCTTGAAGCACTGCTGAAGCGCCAGAAAGTGGCGGCCTGCTGGTTCATGCCCACGTTCCAGAACCCGCTGGGTGCCTTGATGTCCAACGCCAAGAAGCAGGAACTGGTTCAGCTGCTGGCGCGGCATGGCGTTCCGCTTATTGAAGACGACGTGTATGCCGAGCTGCACTTCGACGCTCGCAGGCCTCTGCCAGCCAAGGCATTTGACTTGGAGGGTATGGTGCTGCACTGCTCGTCGTTTTCCAAGTCATTGGCGCCCGGCTACAGGGTGGGCTGGGCGGCAGCCGGCCGCTTCACCCGGGACGTGGAGCGCTTGAAGATGATGACCTCACTGGCGTCGCCCATTCCGTCTCAGCTGGCCGTTGCCGAATACCTGGTGCAAGGCGGACTCGAGCGTCACCTGCGCCACCTGCGCAGCGCGCTCAAGAGCCAGCACACGGCTGCCCGTGCCATGATTGAGCGCTACTTTCCCAAGGGCACCCGCATGACCGAGCCCCAAGGGGGCTATTTCGTTTGGTTGGAGCTGCCCCAGGGGGTTGATGCCTTGGCCATCCATCACCAGGCCATGGTGCAATCCATCAGCACGGCACCCGGGGTGCTCTTTTCTGCCGACCGTCGATTTACCAGGCATCTGCGCCTGAATGTAGGGCACCCGGTGGGGCAGCAGGTCAAAGCGGCATTGAAGTTACTGGGGGCGATGGCTAACTTGCCGAATGTTGTCGGCGCAGAGTGACGCTAACAGTGGCTCTAGAGAGGTGGCCGTCTATCCGATGGGGGGTGTCTGGCTGCGCTCGGAAGACTGCTGGCGTGTCAGAAGGTGGGCGCCTGCTGGCTAATGCCCAACTTCCAGAACCCGCTGAGTGCCCGCATGCCACGCTGCGGCGTTTGGCCTCCGTGGACCTGGATCTGACTGGGCAGGTGAATGCCTAAGCCATAGGCCCCGACTATATCGGTGCAGTTGGTGCAGTTCGTGCAGTGGTGGACTTTGTGCGCGCAGCCTACCATTCATTGCAGGGACTATCAGTTATTGCGGTCACCTCTACGGACAAGAAAGGCGCATCAAAGATCGTTGTCCAGCTGTCTGGCCCTGTCACAACCGCGCGCAGCGATATAGATGTGATCGCGACAGAATATGGGATGGTGAGGCTGAAGGGACTGACCTTGCGGCAACGTGCGCAGGCTTTGATTGGTATCGCGACACGCTTATGCGAAAAGTGTGGGAAACGGGGCGAAATGGGGAATAGAAAAATAGCTCTAGGTTTCCATCAGATGCCGTGTCACCTGCGGCTTGGACGGACCAATGTGGAAGGCGCGTTTGCGTTCACGCAGACCGAGCTCCGCAGCGTTGCTGCGGTCAAAGCGCCTGAGGTGGTCGGCCCAGGACCCGTCCACGATGAGTTCGGTGAAACGGCCGGGTTGGTTGATGTCGTGCAGCAGATGCCACGCCAGTGCGCCATTGCGCAGTCGACTGCTGCGCCCTTCGTGTCGCATCAGGTGCTGGAAGGCGTCGGCATCGGCGGGCCGCACAAGGTATTCGATGGCCACTACCACGCGCCCGGGGCCAGGCACCACGGCGGCTTGTGGCAGGTCCAGCTTTTGACCTGAGCTAGATTCGTGAGTGACGGCCCTCTCGGGCATGAACCGGTTGCACCAGGACATGACAACAATGCCGGTCACAGATGCCACGGCCAGGCTGGTGTGCACGTTGGTCCAGGTGGCTACTTGCCCCCACACGGCGGCACCCGCAGCGCTGGCGCCCATGATGGACATTTGGTAGATGGCCATTCCACGGGCCCGAACCCAGTCCGGCAGTTCCATCTGTATGGACACGCTGAGGGTATTAGCCGTGGTGATCCACGCGCCGCCCACCACAAACATGGCCGCCAGGGCCTGCCACACGTGTTGTGCGCCGGCCAGTGTGGCCATGGCCAGCCCCATGACCACCGTGCCCCGGAGCACCAGTGCATCGCGTGGGTAGCGGCGCCGCAACGACGCCAGGACCAGGCTGGCGGCGATGGCGCCCGCCCCCATCGTAGCCATAAGCAGCGTGAAGGTGCCGGCGCCGCCGTCGTGCAGACCCCGTGCCAGCAGCGCCAGCAGGGCCATCAGGGCGGTGGAATGGAAGAAGAAGCTGAAGATGCGCAGCAGCACGCCCTTGAGGTGGTAGGACTGCGCAACGTGTTGCGCACCGATGCGCATGGCCATGCCCAAGCCTTCGTGCCCCAGCGGGTCCACCTGCACTTCGCGGCGCCAGCGGCCGATCAGCACCGCCGTGGCGAGCGACAGCACGGCATTGAGCAGAAACACCCAGGCGCTGCCTGCGGTTGAGATCAATGCGCCCGCCAGCAGCGGGCCAAACAGCCGCGAGGCGTTGGTGGAGATGCCGTTGAGCGCCAGCGCGGCTGGCAGCTGAGGCCTGGGCACGAGATCCGGCACTATGGCCGAGTACGCTGGCCAGCGCATGGCCAGGCCGACCCCATTGGCAAAGGTCAGCACCAGCAGCAACAGGGGCGACATGATGCCCAGAAAGCACAGCGTGCTGAGCGCGGCGGCCACCAGGGCGGCCCACAGCTGCGTGCCCAGGAAGTACCGTTTCCGATCCAACATGTCTGCCAGTGCCCCGCTGGGCAGGCCCAGCAGGAACACGGGAAGGGTGGCGGCGGTCTGCACCAGGGCCACCCACATTGGCGATGTGGTGAGCGACGTCATCACCCACGCCGCCGTGACATCGTTCATCCACATGCACACGCTGGCCACCACCCAGGCGCTCCAGAGCATGCGGAACGTTGGATGGCGCAGAGCCGAAATGGGCGATGACGGGTCCGAGGGCTGTGGCATAGGGACGCCCAGTATTTCCGGGGATGCGTCATTGGGGAAAGTGCGGATCGTGATGGACCTATATCCCGGACTGATGAATCACCAAGTCATGCGCGGCGGGGGGACATGCAAAATGGCGGTGGCATCACAACACGCTGGTGGCGGGTAACGTTGATATGGATATCAAACAGTTGAGGTATTTCGTGATGGTGGCGCAGGAGCTGAGTTTCAGCCGGGCCGCCACGCGGCTGCACATGTCGCAGCCCCCCCTTTCGCAGCAAATCAAGGCGCTTGAAGACGAAATGGGAGTAGAGCTGCTGGTGCGCAACCGGCGCGAGGTCAAGCTGACCGAAGCCGGCATCGTGTTTCTGCGCGAATGCCACTTGGTGCTCGACCAGTTGCGCACGGCCATCAACGCCACCGTGCACGCCAGCCGCGCCCACGTGGGCACCCTGCAGGTGGGCGTGGCCACTTCAGGGCTGTTCAGCGTGATGCCGGCCTTTCAGGAGCTCATGCGGGCCAGCTTCCCCGAGGTGGACGTGCGTGTCAGCGACATGCAGTCCAAGGACCAGGTGGCCGCTGTGCTGCAGGGGGCGCTGGACCTGGGCATCGTGCACACCTACCCGGACCGCTCTGGCGTATCCAGATGTGCGGTTTTCACCGACACCCTGTGTGCGGCCTTGCCGGCTCGGCACCCCTTGGCTTCTCGCGCCGATCTGAAGTTGTCGGACCTGATGCACGAGCCCATGGTGGCCTTGTTCCGCGAGCAGGCGCCCACGGTGTACGACACTATGATTGCCACCTGCACGCTGGCGGGTTTCAGTCCCGACATCCGGCACAGCGCGCGCAACGCCTTCACCATTTTCCAGATGGTGCAGATGGGTCTGGGTGTGGCACTGGTGCCCCGCTCGTACCACTTTAGTGGCTACCCCGGGGTGGTCTTTCACGACCTGCCGCCCGGCGAAGGCGGCAGCATCCACATCGAGGCCATCTGGCACCCACGGCACGCGTCGCAGCTGACCCAGACCGTTGCCAGCCAGTTGCTGCCGCAGCTGGCGGCACGGCTGCTCATGCCTCGGTCAGACTGACCCGGCCGTCCACCAGCTGTATCAGGGCCGGGTGGTAGTTCTGTGAAAACCCTGCGGCTTTGGTCTTGGCCAGCAGATCGTGGGTGTAGCTCGCGATGTGGGGCTCGAAGTCCACCTGCTGCGCCAGCGCCAGCGCCAGCGAGGCATCCTTGAGCGCGTAGTCCACCGGGAACACCTTTTCCGGGAAGGTGTCCGGGATCAGCGACTTCATGCCATGGTTGCGCAGCACAAAGCTGTCGGCCGATCCCCGGGACAATGCGTCGAACAACTCCTTGCCATCCATGCCCGAACGTCGCCCTATGGTCAACACCTCTGACAAGGCATTGACGGTCATGAACACCATGATGTTGTTTAGGATCTTGACGACCTGGCCACAACCGGTGCCACCACAATGCAGCACGTCGCTGCCCATGTGCGAGAGCAGGGGCTGGAGCGACTGGAACTGTTCGGCCGTGGCGCCCACGGTGATGAACAGCGTGCCCGAAACGGCAGCTTCTTTGGTGCGTGCCACCGGCGCGTCCACCAGTGCGATGCCAGCTGTCTTCAACTTGTCTGCCAGCGCCCGCGTCCGCGCCACATCGCTTGTGCTCATGTCCACGATCAGGCGCGGCTTGATCGGCGCCGCCATCAGGGCCGTGCACACCGTTTCTACCTGGGCGATGGAGGGCAACGAGAGGAAGACAATGTCGGCCTGTGCACCGAGCGCCTCCAGCGACGGTGCTGCAGATGCGCCTTGCCCGACCAGGCGAGCGATGGGTTCGTGTGCCTGGTCGAACACCCACACAGGCAGGCCCGACTTGCGCACGAGGTTGGCGCACATGGGTTCGCCCATGACGCCCAGGCCCACAAAGCCTATGGTTGATTTAGAAGTCATTTTCTGTCTTTCGTGTTGAGGTGGCGGTTCAATCTTCGACCTTGATCTTGGCGCTGCTCACCAGGTCCTTGTACATGTCCACCTCGCGCCGGATGAAGGATGTGAACTCGGTGGAGCTGGACGCCACCGGCTGGAAGAACATGGTGGCCAGCTTGTTCGCCACCGCCGGCGCGGCCATGGCGGTGCGCACCTCGTTGTTGACGCGTGCCACGATATCTGGCGGCGTGCCGGCCGGCGCCCAGACGCCGTACCAGCTGGGCATGTCAAAACCCGGGAAGCCACTTTCGGCCACGGTGGGCAAATCGGGCAATGCGGGCAGACGTTTGGCTGTGGTAACGGCCAGCGCCTTCAATCGCCCACCCTTGACCTGCGGGTAGGCCGAGGCCATGGGCTCGACCATGGCGGCCACGTGCATGCCGATCAGGTCGTTGAGCGCGGGCCCGCCACCCTTGTAGGGCACGATGGGCATGTTGACCTGGGCCTTGGCCTTGAGCAGTTCGGCCGCCAGGTGGCCGGCTGCACCATAGGCCGCTGTGGCCCACTGCACCTGCCCCGGCCGCTTGCGGGCATCGTCCAGCAAATCCTTCAAGGTGTTGTAGGGACTTTGGGCTGACACCAGCACCAGTTGGGGCAGGGCGCCGACGTAGGTGATGGGCGTGAAGTCCTTGTCCATGTCGTAGGTTGTTGCCGTCATGATCAACGGGTTGACTACCTGTAGCGAGGCATTGAGCATGATGGTGTAGCCGTCGGGCGCTGAGCGTTTGACGCCTTGCGCCCCCAGCACGCTGTTGGCGCCGGGGCGGTTCTCGATCACTACCGGTTGGCCCATCTGCTGTTGCAGCTGGGGGGCCAGCGCCCGCGCCACGGTATCCACTGACCCGCCGGGAGGAAAGGGGACCACCAGTTTGATGGCGCGGTTGGGATAGTCCTGTGCCCAGGCGCTGCCCATGGAGGTGGCCAGCGCGCAGACGGTGCCCAACATCATGGCTCGCCGGCCGACGGAGGTGTGGTGTATTGAACGCTTCATGTGTGTCTCCTGTCGTTGTTGGGGATCAGTTCTTGATCGCGAACGGGTCGCGCTCGGTATCAGAAAAATCGATCATCACGTTGCGTGTGGTCAGGTATTCGTGCAGCCCGACCTCGCCGCGTTCGCGGCCAATGCCTGACTCCTTGAATCCACCGAATGGTGCCTGCGCTGCCAGCGCGCGGTATGTGTTGACCCACACGCTGCCGGCCAACATGGCGCGGCTCACGCGCATCACACGTCCGATGTCGCGCGACCAGATGCCGGCCGCCAGGCCATAGCGGCTGTCGTTGGCCATCGTGATGGCTTCGGCTTCGGTGTCAAACGGGATGACGGCCAGCACTGGACCAAAAATTTCCTCTTGCGCCAGCTCACTTCGGTTGCTCACATCGGCAAACACCGTGGGCTGGACGAAGTAACCGCCGTCCAGCCCGGGGCCGGTGGCGCGCGCGCCGCCGGTGACCAGGCGGGCGCCCGCCTGCTTGGCATTCTCAATAGCTGCCAGGATGCGACGGAACTGCGGCTCGTTGGCCACGGTGCCCATCTCCGTCTGAGGGTCCAGCGGGTTGCCCAGCCGGATCTGGCTGGCGCGCACAGCCACGCGTTTGAGCACCTCGTCGTAAACGCCGCGCTGTACCAGCAGGCGCGAACCGGCCACGCAGGTCTGGCCGGTGGCGCCAAAAATGCCCGCCAGCGCACCGATCACCGCCTTGTTGATGTCGGCGTCGTCAAAGATGATGTTGGGCGATTTGCCGCCCAGCTCCAGTGTGACGGGCACCAGGCGGCGACCGGCGGCGGCGGCGATCTCGCGGCCCACCCCAGGGCTTCCGGTGAAACTAACTCGGGCCACGCCGGGTGCATCGACGAGCGCACGGCCGACCTGGGCGCCGCCCGTGACCACGTTGAACACGCCTGGCGGAAAACCCGCTTCCTCCACCAGGGCGGCGAATTCCAGCGTGGACACCGAGGCGTGCTCCGAGGGTTTGACCACCACACAGTTGCCGGCGGCCAGTGCCGGTGCCAGCTTGTTGGCCAGCAGCGACAGCGGCGAGTTCCAGGCAGTGATCAGCGCCACCACGCCGTAAGGTTCGTAGACCACGTAGTCCAGTGTGTCGGGTTGGTCCAGCGGCACTTGCTGGCCGTAGAGTTTGTCGGCATAACCTGCGAAGAAGCGCAGCTGGCGACCCACCCATTTCATTTGCGAATGGGTCTCGCGCACGATCTTGCCGTTGTCGGTGCTTTCGATGGTGGACATGCGCTCGGCCTGCGCCTCGATGAGGCCGGCCAGCTTGTTCATCAGCGCCGCGCGGGCCACGCCCGAGGTGTGGCGCCAGGTGTGTTCGTAGGCCTGCTGGGCCGCCGCCACAGCGGCAGCCACATCCGTGGCCCCGGCGTCGGGTATCTCCGCCCAGACTTCGCTGGTATAGGGGTTGACGCTCGGCATCATCTGGCCGCTGGCGGGCGCGACAAACTGGCCGTTGATGTACAGCAGGTGCTTCTTGATCACTGTGTCTCCTTGTTGTGTGTGCCTGACGGCAGTGGATGGCGAACCACATGCGCAACGCCCCAAAACTGTAGGGACGAAGACAGGCGCGGTCCAATATGAAAAACGTCTTTGAGCTATTCGGATTTCCTTGCCTCGTCCGAGGCCAGGTGTCAACCGGCGTGTCCCAGCCGCTTGGACAGGCGGCGCGCGGCGCGCAGCAAGGCCTGCGGCACCTCACCGTCCCAGTCGGGTTCCATGCGGTCGGCCGGGCAGGTGGTTGACAGGGCCAGAACCATCTGGCCCTTGGCGTCGAACACCGGCGCGCTGAAGGCGTTGACGGTGACGTGGTGGCGGTCGGAAGGTGCCTGCCCGATGGCGCGTGCCAGCCCGTGTTTCCTGGCCTCCGCCACGCGCGCGGCAAACTGGCCGTCGTCGGGCTGGCCGGCGTCACGGCGCGCGGCCAGTTCGTCTTTCACCGCTCTGGCCGTAGCTTCGTTGTGCATGAAGGCCGCGAACGCCACGCCGGTGGCCGACTGGGTGAGATTGACCACCACGCCAGTCTGCAGGTGGGGGCTGACCGGCATCTTCGAGGGCTCCCAGCGGACGATGGTGGGGCCCTGGTTGCCCCAGACTGCCAAGCCCAGCGTGCGTTGTCCGATCTCCTCGCAAATCTCCGCGATGGCGGCGCTGGCCAGTCGTACGGCTTCGATGGACGAAACGGTGGACAGTTCTTTGTCGGTGCCCACCTGCCCGCCCAGATCGTGGGCAAAGGTGACCATGTAGCGGCCCTGGCCAAAGGCCAGTGGGTTGCGCGAGGAGCGCTGGATGTGTTCCACCAGGCCGACAAAAATCGTGTGGTCGCCACCGGGGTAGGCGGCCACCTTGCGGCATTCGAGGTAAGCCGCCGTGCCGTCGATGATGGGCACACCGCCCAGGCCCTGCAACACGTCGATTCCGGCGAATTTGTCTATGCCCGACTTGGCGAACTGGTTGGCCACCGGAATCTGGTCGTCGGCCATGATGTTGACCACAAAACGTTCTGAGTCCTTGAAGGCCGCATGGCTGCTGGACTGGTTGGACTGGCTCCAGAGGATCAGCGGTGGATCGAGCGACACCGAACTGAAGGAATTGGCTGTCACGCCGTAGGCGTTGCCGCTGGTGTCCACGGTGGTCACCACCGTCACGCCGGTGGGGAAGGCGCCCAGCACCTGGCGCAGTTGTTTGCTGTCGAAGTTCATCATGGTGTCCGTTTGGTTAGGGCGTTCGGGCCTGTTCAATCGTTCCAGTGGGGGTGATCGGCCAGCTCGCGGCGGTGTGCGATCAGCTGGGCGATGGTGATGATGGCCAGCCCGTGGGCGTGGGCGAAGCGCAGCAGATCGGGCCGACGCGCCATTTCGCCGTCGGCCCTGACCAGCTCGCACAACACACCACCGGCTTTGCGTCCGGCGAGTTGCACTAGGTCGTGAGCGGCTTCGGTGTGGCCAGGGCGTTTCAGCACGCCACCGGCGCGGGCCCGCAGTGGGAACAGGTGGCCAGGGCGCACCAGGTCGCTCGCCTGGGTTTGGGGATCGGCCAATGCGCGGATAGTGGCAGCGCGGTCCGAGGCTGAAATGCCGGTGCTGATGCCCTCGCGCTTGTCCACGCTCACGGTAAACGCGGTCTGAAAGGACTCGGCGTTGTTCTGCACCATCAGAGGCAACTGCAGGCGGTCCAGCACATCGCCGGGCAAGGCCACACACAACAGGCCGCTGGTGTGGCGAACCATGAAGGCGATCGCTTCGGGTGTCACGGCATCGGCCGCGATGATGAGGTCGCCCTCGTTCTCGCGGGACTCGTCGTCGACCACCACCACAAATTCACCGCGTGCCACAGCGGCAATGGCGCTTTCCACGCTGTCGAACGGCCAGTCGATCAGGGTGTGCGTTTCGTGTTCCATGGTTGTCGAGAGTTGCATGGCAGACCCCTGTTTTGAAGATGGCCTAAGTGTAGGAACGGGGCATACACATTCACAAATCGCCAGCGTCAATGGAGCTATACGCGCCAGCAATGAATGCGGCCAATCACCTATTTATTGGTCTGGCCTATAGGTTCATCACAGTCTAGAAATTGCGGTGCTGGGGGCTTGAACGAATACTTCCTCACAGCCGCCACAGGGCGTGCCCACCCCATTTCCAAGGAAGACAAGACCATGTCGACAACACCCCGTCAGATGACACTCATCGCCTTCATGCAGGCGCAGAATTGCACCAACTACGCCGGCTCGTGGCGGCATCCGTCGAGCATGACGGACTACCTCACGCCCCAGTACTACCAGCGCATTGCGCGCACGCTGGAAGAAGGCAAGTTCGATATGTGCTTCTTCGACGACCGCCTGGCCATCCCCGACATCTACGGCAACGACCACCGCGACACGGTCAAGTACGGCGTGCGAGCCTTCAAGCTGGAGCCGACTTCGGTGCTGATGGCCATGGCCATGGCCACCTCGCGTCTGGGCCTGGGCGCGACCTACTCCACCACCTACTACGAGCCCTTTCACGTGGCCCGCCTCTACGCCACGCTGGACCTCATGACCCAGGGCCGCGTGGCCTGGAACGTGGTGACCTCGATGAACGACTCCGAGGCCGCCAACTTCGGCCACGAAGACCACCTGGAGCACGACCTGCGCTACGACCGCGCCGACGAGTTCATGGAAGTGGTCATGGGCCATTGGGACACCTGGGCCGACGACGCCATCATCGCGGACAAGGTCGAGGAAATCTTCGCTGACCCCGACAAGGTGCGCCGGCTGGACCATGTGGGCAAGTTTTTCAGATCGCGTGGCCCGTTGCCGGTACCGCGCTCACCCCAGGGCCACCCTGTGATCCTGCAGGCTGGCCAGAGCGGCCGGGGACTGGCTTTTGCCTCGCGCTGGGCCGAGCTGGTGTTTGCCAAGTACCCCACGTTGGACAACGGGCGCAAGCAATACAAGACGCTCAAGGATGGTGTGGCCAACGCCGGACGCGATCCGGCCAGCGTGCGCATCGCACCGGAGCTGAAGATCATCGTCGGTGAAACCGAGAGCATCGCCAAGGAAAAACGCGACCTGATCGCCAGTCTGTCGCGCCCTATCGACGGCCTGACCATGATGGGCGAGACGCTCAACATCGACTTCTCTGGCCGGCCCTACGAGCAGCCTTTCACCGACGAGGAGCTGGCCGCCATGTCCTGGCAAAGCCTGCGCGACAAGGTGGTGCAGATCAGCGGCAAGAAGAACCCCTCGGTGCGCGATTTTGTCGAGGCCTCGGGCCGTGGCACGCTGGACGACGGCCCGTGTTTTGTGGGCACCGCGTCCCAGGTGGCGGACCAGATGCAGGAATGGTTCGAGACCGCGTGCGACGGCTTCGTGTTGTCCGGCACGACCGTGCCCGGCACCTACGAAGACATCGTGCGTCTGGTGGTGCCCGAGTTGCAGAAACGTGGCCTGTTCCGCAAGGAATACCCGGGCACCACGTTGCGCGATACCCTGGGTGTGCGCCGTCCGCTGGCGGGTGACTGGCGCCGGGGCGCGTGATGGCGGGTGACAGCATGAACAAGACCACCGAAGTGCGGATGATGTCCGCCAGCGGCATCCTAGGCTACGGTTTCCCTGAGGCCTCGCTGGAGGCCGCGCTAGCGCGCAAGCCCCACATGATTGGCGTCGATGGCGGCAGTTCCGACCCCGGCCCCCACTACCTGGGTTCGGGCAAGACGCTGAACTCCCGCCTGGCCATGAAACGCGACCTCTCGCTGCTGCTGCGCGGCGCGATCAAGAACGGCATCCCCATGATGGTAGGTACCTGTGGTGGCGCCGGTGGCGCCCCCCACCTGCAGGCCTGCGCCGACATCATCCGCGAGGTGGCGCGCGAACACGGGCTGAGCTTCAATATGGCGCTGATCCACGCCGAGCAGGACAAGGGTTTTCTGCTGGAACAACTGGTGGCCGGCAAGATACGCGCCCTGGGCAACGCACCGGCCCTGCAGGCGCAGGACATCGAAGGCGCCGAGCGCATCGTCGGCATGATGGGTCCCGAGCCCTACCGGCAGGCACTGGCCGCTGGCGCGCAGGTGATCCTGGGCGGGCGTGGCACCGACCCCGCGCCCTGGGTGGCCCTGGCCATGCACCACGGCCTACCGGCGGCGCCCGCCTGGTACGCGGGCAAGATGCTGGAATGCGCCTGCAACGCCGCCATTCCCAAAAAGCACGATTGCCTGCTGGTGACGGTGGGCGAGGACTTCGTGCAGGCCGAGCCGCTCAACCCCGAGTTGCGCTGCACGCCCATGTCGGTGGCAGTTCAAGCTTTGCACGAAAACGCCAGCCCCATCGTCCGCTACGAACCGGGTGGTGTGGTGCACAGCGGCGAGTGCAGCATCACTGCGGTGAACGACCGTGTGGTGCGCATCACCGGCATGGCCTGGGAGCCCGCGCCCTACACCATCAAGCTTGAAGGCGCGCGGCGCGTGGGCTACAGCGCCTTCACCATCGCCGCCACACGCGACCCCGGCCTGATTGGGCAGATCGACAGCTTCCTCGATTTTGTGCGCGCTTCCACCGCCACCAAGGTGGGTGCCCTGGGCCTGTCGCCCGACGACTACCAGCTGGTGCTGCGGGTCTACGGGCACGACGGAGTGATGGGCTCCTGGGAGCCCACGCAGGGGGTGGTGCCGGTGGAGGTGTCGCTGATCGCCGAGGTGGTGGCCCGCACGCAGGAGATCGCCAACGCCGCGCTGTCGCTGGCGCGGGTGACGTTGCTGCATTCCGACTTCCCTGGCCGCATGTGCCGCGAGGGCAACATGGCCTTTCCCTTCTCACCCTCCGACATCGAGCGCGGGGCCATCTACGAGTTCATGTTGCAGCACGTGGTCGAGATCGACGACCCGCTGCGCATGTTCCCCATCGAGTACGAAGAAGTTGGAGTGCACGCATGACCCGCCTCAAAGACATCGCCAAGGCCTGCAAGAGCAAGAACGCCGGCCCCTTCCACGTCACGCTGGACATCATGTTCGACGATGAAAAGTTGTTCGAGCGGGTGCGCGCCACCGGAGTCATCCGGCCCGAGCTGATTGCGCAGCTCTATCACGTGCCTGTGGCACAAGTTCTGTTTACCGAGTACCCGCCTGCTCTGGCTTGGAAGGCCACCCTCCCGCGCCGCATCCCGTCGGGAGCCGTGGGTGACAGCGACGTCTACGGGGCGCAGCAACATGCTCCTTTGCTGGACATCGACGTTCCGATCTAATCTCCCGCCAACATGACACCAACGACCTCTCTTCCCGCCATGGACAACATCGCCGAACAGCTGGCCAACTTCGCGGTGGACCTGCGCGGCACCGAGCTGCCCGCTCCCGTCTGGAGCAAGTCTGTGCACCACATCGTCGATGCCATCGGCCTGGCATTCGCGTCGCACCACTTTCCATTTGCCGCGCCGGGCCTGGCCGGCATTGCCGCCGCTGGTGCCACGGGCGATGCCAGCGTGGTGGGTAGCGCCGTGCGGCTGTCCGCGCGTGACGCCGCCATGGCCAACGGCTACCTCATGCACGGCCTGGACTTCGACGACACCCACCCGGCCAGCATCGTGCACCCCACGGTGGCCTGCCTGCCGGCGGCTCTGGCCCTGGCGGAAACGCTGGACCTGAGCTGGGGCGATCTGATTGCGGCCTATGTGGCCGGCATGGAGACCTGCATACGCCTGGGGCAGTCCGTCAGCGGGGGTTTCCACCACGCGGGCTTCCATGCCACCGGGCTGCTGTCCCATTTCAGCGCCGCCGTGGTGGCGGGCAAGCTGCTGGGCCTGTCTGCCGATGGCATCGTGGGCGCCCAGGGCATCGCCGCCAGCACGGCGTCGGGGGTGCAGGTGTTTCTGGAAAACGGCGCCTGGACCAAACGCCTGCACCCGGGTTGGGGCGCCATGGCCGGTATCACGGCCGCGCACCTGGTGCGCGGCGGGTTTGCGGCGCCGCGTCGGCCTTACGAGGGACGCTTCGGTTTCTTCGAGACCCACATGCAGGCGCACCTCGCGGACGTGGACTTCGGGTCCATCGCCCAGGGCCTGGGCCAGCGCTGGGCATTGCTTGACACCGCCGTCAAGCCCTACCCGGTGTGCCACTTCATCCATGGTGCCGCCGAGGCGGCCCTGCAACTGCATGCGGCACTGGGGCCGTCGGCCCGCATTGCCCGCATCACCTGCGAGCTGCCAGCGGCCACGCTGCCCATCGTGGCTGAACCAGCTGCGGCCAAGGCCGTTCCGCGTTCGGACTACGAGGGCAAGTTCAGCGCGCCTTTTGTGGTGGCGGCCTGTCTGCTCAAGGGCCGTTTCGGCCTGGCCGAGCTGGACGACACGAGCCTGACCGATCCGGCCACACTGGCCCTGGCACAGCGCATCACCTGCGTGGCCGAGGTGGACTCGCCTTTCCCGTTGCACTTCTCGGGCGCGGTCACGGTGGAGCTCGAGTCGGGCGAGGTCCACAGCCGGCGTGTGCCGGTCAACCTGGGCAGTGGCGAACGCGCGCTCACCCGCGACGACATCGTCAGCAAGTTCCACGGAACGGCGGGCGTGGTCTTGCCTGCCGAGCGGGCCAACCAGGTGCTGCAGGTTTTGTTGTCTGCCGCGCCCGCCACACCGGTCCGGGCCATCACTGCGGTGCTGCGCGCCTAACCCGCCCCCGGTGCCTGTGAATGGCCACCGCCACCCGGCGGTGGCCGTTTGTTTGGTATATCCTCAGCGACCACTTTTCAGTCGTTCTCCCATGGTCCCCGCCGGCTGGGGGAATGTGTTCATGGGTTTGTATCGGGGGCATATTGAACAGACACCCGCAGTTGCGTTTTCACCTGCCAGAACTTGAGACCTTTCTGGTGGTGCTGGAGGAGGGCAGTTTCAGCCGCGCTGCCGAGCGTCTGTGTGTGTCGCAGCCGTCCGTATCGAGCCGCGTCAAGCGCCTGGAGGACGTGTTGCGGGTGCAGCTCATCAAGCGCACCACCCGCAGCGTCCATGCCACCGAAGACGGTGAGCTCCTGCGCTCTGCCGCTCAGGAGGCGTTGGCGGGCCTGTACGGCGTGTTGCGCCAGTTCCGTGACCGCTCCGAGGCCGCCCGCAACCGGGTGGTGGTGGCCGCCACGCCCATGGTGGCCGCCACCTTCTTGCCGGCCATCATCCACGCCTACGGAGAACGTTTCCCCGACGTTCAGGTGGTGCTGCGCGACATGCCCTTTGAGACCCTGCTCAAGACCATTGGCGACGGCATGGCCGACATCGGCGTGACCGCGGTGGACGGCGACTACGACAACCTGGAGTTCCAGCCGCTGGCCGAGGAGCCGGTGGTGCTGGTGGTACCGGCCAAGCATCCGCTGGCCGACAAGACTCGGGTGACGCTGGAGATGATCCTGCCCTACCGCATGATTTTCCTGGACCGATACACCAACCTGCGCGAACGCTTGGCCGGTGAGTTCGCACGCTTTGGCGCCACGCTGGAGGCCTCCACTGCCTCCACCCTGCCCACCCTTATGGGCATGATCGACACCGGCAGCTGTGTCGCCTTCCTGCCGCGCTCCATGGCGCAGATCAACGCGCGCGAATCGCGTGCCATTGTCGAGCTGGCCGACTTCCGCGCGCTGCGCAGCTACGGGAGCATCGTGGCCCGCCGCGTGGTGCCCACTGCCGCGGTGCAGAGCTTCCGCGAACACCTGCACACCGCCTTCGCTCCTCTGGTCTGAGCGACCCCTTGCCTGACCGCTCGCGCCACCGGCGTGAGCCTTGCTGAGCGCGGCCACCCCGCGCTTATTCATCGCTGCAATAAATGCATATGGATTGTTGATTTCCTTCAGCGATGCCTCCGAGAAAGAATCCGCTGCCCCCTCAATGGTCCGCAGTTCAGCGGCACAACTTTCTCTGGAGACAACATGACTCGATTCACTCGCAATGCATTGGCCGCTGTGCTGGTGGGCGGCTTCGCTTTGCAGGCCGCTGCACAGGAAACCCTCAAGATCGGTGCCCTTGTCACCTTGTCCGGCCCGGGTGCTGCCTGGGGCCAGGCCATGAAGAACGCGGCCGAGCTGGCGGCCGACAAGGTCAATGGCGCCGGTGGTCTGGAGGTGGCCGGCAAGAAGTACAAGGTCGAGATCGTGGCCTACGACGACAAATACCAGGCCGGTGAGGCCGTGACCGTCGCCAACCGCCTGGTGTTCGAGGACAAGGTCAAGTTCATCATCGGCCCCACCGGCTCGGCACCCGCACTGGCGGTGCAGCCCATCACCGAAAAGAACCAGGTGCTGACAGTCACCCTGGGCTTCACCAACAAGGCGTTGGCGGCCGACAAGCCCTTCAGTTTCCGTCCGGTCATCACCACGCTGGAGTTTGCCGAACCGCAGATCGCCTGGTTGGTGAAGTCCTTTGGTGTCAAGAAGTCGGGGGGCCTGTTCCCCAACGACGAATCCGGCCAGGTCATCGCGCGCGACCTGGAGGCGGCCTATCGCAAGGCCGGTGGCGAGATGGTGGCCAAGGAATTCTTCGAGCGTGACCGTGTGGACTTCGTGCCGCTGCTGACCCGCATGCTGGCGCGTGGCATCGACACCATCGAGCTCGACGGCAATGCCCCCGGCACGGCCGGCTTGATCGCCAAACAGGCGCGCGAACTGGGCTTCAAGGGCAAGGTGGTGCGCACCGGTGGCCCCGCCACGGCCGAGATCATCGGCGTGGCCGGCAAGGAAGCCAGCGAAGGGATGATGGTGCACGCGGTGATCGATGCCGCCCAGCCATCCACCCGAGCCTACATGGACGCCTACCAGGCCAAGTACAAGGTGGCACCCAACGGCTTCAGCCCTTCCTTCTACGACTTCACCCACATGCTGTTCGAGGCCATGCGCCGTTCCGGCTCGGTCGCCGACACCACCAAGGTCCGCCTGGAGCTGGAGAAGCTCAAGGACTTCGACGGCGCGCTGGGCAAGCTCAACTGGACCGGCAAGACTAGCTACGGCGTGGACCACCAGCTGGCGGTGCCCTTCTACATCGCCGAGATCAAGAACGGTGTCGAGGTCATCCGCGCGCGCTGCACCGTGGCCGACGGTTGCAAGTGAGCCCACGCAATGGACTGGCAACTCCTGATCGGGCAGGCGACCGTCAACGGACTGGTCGTCGGCCTGCTGTACCTGCTGATGGCGGTGGGTTTCACCTTGGTGTTCGGCGTGATGCGGATGGTGAATTTCGCCCACGGTGAGTTCTACATGCTGGGCGCGTTCGCGGCCTACACACTGGTGGTCCACCTGGGCCTGCCATTCCTGCTCGCGGTCGCGCTCAGCGTGGTGTTGGCCATCGCCTTCGGCAGCGTGGTGGAATGGCTCATCCTCAAGCCCTTCCGCAAGGACGAGCTCAACGGCATGATCGTCACCATCGGTTTGGCCATGATTCTGCAGAACGTGGCCTTGATGGTGTTCGGGCCCGATCCGGTCTCGATGCCCTCCATCGCCACCGGCGCCACTACCGTGCTGGGCGTCACGGTGGCGAACTCGCGCCTGTACGTGGTGGTGTTCGCCATCGCGGTGCTGCTGCTGCTCTACGCCTTTCTGCGCCACTCGCCGGTGGGGCGCGGCCTGCGCGCCGTGGTGGAGGATGCCGACATCGCCGCCCTCCAAGGCGTGCGCTCGCGCCTCTACTACCCGCTGGGTTTTGGCATCGGCATCGGGCTGGCAGCCATTGCCGGGGCGCTGATGGCCCCGCTGTTCTCTGTCTCGCCCTTCATGGGCCAGACGCCGCTGCTCAAGGCCTTCATGGTCGTGATCCTGGGTGGCCTGGGCAGCATTCCAGGCGCTGCCATCGCCGGCCTGTGCCTGGGCCTGCTGGAGAGCTATTCGTCGCTGTTCCTGAGCAGCAGCACGGCGGACATGCTGATTTTTATTCTGGTGGTGGTGGGCATGCTTGCCTTCCCGCGCGGCCTGATCGGCCGAGGAGAGGCCTGAAATGACAACTCAACTGGTTCAAGCTGCGCCGGTGTCGCCGGGTGTTTCGTCCGCACGCCGCAACCCCTGGCTGGTGGCCGGTGGCATCGCTGCCGTGGCATTGGTGGCCTGGCCGTGGACGGCCGGGCAGTTCGTGCTGCACCTGGCCATCCTGGCCTGCATCAACGTCGTCATCGTCAATGGCCTGTCCCTGATCGACCGAAGTGGACAGCTTTCCTTCGGCCACTCGGCGCCGGTGGCGCTGGGCGCCTACGGCTCGGTGATGCTGGCCTCCATGGCGGGCATGGGCGTCATCTGGTCCGCCGGTCTGGCCCTGGGGATGGTGGCGCTGGTGGCCGGCTTGCTCGGCTGGGTGATCCTGCGGCTCAAGGGTGTCTACTTTGTCCTGGTGACCTTTGCCTTTGCCGAGTTGGTGCGCCTGGCCCTGCTGGATGCGGTGTCGTTCACGGGCGGCGCCAACGGCATCGCGGCCATACCGCCACTGCAGATCGGTGACTGGACGTTTGATACGCGCGAGCGTTTTTATGCACTGGCCCTCACGTTGGCATTGGCCTCGGTGGCGTTGCTGGTGTGGTTGTTCAAACGCCCCTTGGGGCAGGCCATGGACGCGGTCGCTGCCAACCCCGCGCTGGCTGAATCCACTGGCCTGAACGTGCTGCGCATCCAGATCGTGGCTTACGCGGCCGGCTCGGTGCTGGCGGGCTTGGGGGGTGTGCTGATTGCGCGCTACATCGGCTTCATTTCGCCCGAGTCCTTCAACACCAGCGCCTCGGTGGCTTTTATCACCATGCTGGTCATTGGCGGGCGAAAGTCGCTGTATGGCCCGGTGCTCGGCGCCCTGGTGCTCACGCCCCTGCCGGAGCTGTTCCGGGGTGCGGTGCAGACGCAGCACATGTTTTACGGCGCCGCCCTCATCCTCATCCTGCGTTTCCTGCCCGGTGGCATCGCCAGCGTGCTCAAGTTCAAACGCCAGCCCGGGAGTCCCACATGAACGTCTTGCTTGAAGTCAAGTGCCTGGCCAAACACTTCGGCGGCCTTGCAGCCGTCAAGGATTTGAGTTTCTCTGTTGGCAAAGGCCAAATCATGGGTCTGATCGGGCCCAACGGTGCCGGCAAGACCACCGCCTTCAACACCATCAGCGGGGTTTTGCCGCCCACCAAGGGGCAGGTGCGTTTTGCCGGTGCCGACATCACCGGGCAGCGACCCAGCGCCATCGTGGCCCAGGGGCTGGTGCGCACCTTCCAGTCCACCACCACCTACGCCGACGAGACGGTGGAAAAGAACATCGAGCACGCGCTGTTGTCGCGCATACAAGGCTCGGTACCTCAGCGGCTGATGCAGCGCCGCTCGCACTTGCTGCCACGCGATCAGGTGGCCGCCGAAGTGGACCGTGTCATCGCCATCGTGGGCATGCAGGCCTGGCGCCACACGGTGGCCGGCACTCTGGCTTATGGGCTGCAGAAGAAGTTGGGCATCGCCATCGGCCTGGCGGCCCGACCATCCATGCTGCTGATGGACGAACCGGCGGCCGGACTCAACCACGAGGAGTGCAACGAGCTGACACGCCTGTTGCGCTTGCTGCGCGACGAACACGGCATGACCATCCTGCTGGTCGAACACCATATGGCCATCGTCATGGAGGTGTGCGAACGCATCGTGGTGCTGGTGCACGGAGAAAAGATTGCTGAAGGCACGCCGGAAGAGTTGCGTGTCAACCCGGCCGTGGTTGAAGCCTACCTGGGAGCGCCTGAATATGCCCATGCTTGAAGTCGAGAAACTCAGTGTTCACTACCGCCAATTGGAGGCCGTGCGTTCGGTGGGCTTCCGGGTCCACAAGGGCGAGCTGGTTGCCCTGATCGGCTCCAACGGTGCCGGCAAAAGCAGCACGCTCAAGGCGATAGCCGGCCTGGTGCCCAGCAGCGCGGGCGTGATCCGGGTCGATGGCCAGGAAGTGCAGCGCCTCGCACCCGAGCAGCGCGTGTTGCGCGGTGTGGCGCTGTCGCCGGAAGGACGGCGCCTGTTTGGCCGCATGACGGTGCTGGAGAATCTGCTGATCGGTGCCCACACAGTGAAGTCGCATCACGAACGCGAACAGACCCTGAAGCAGATCTACGAGCTGTTTCCGCGTGTGCACGAGCGTCGGTCGCAGTTGGCGGGCTCGCTGTCGGGCGGCGAGCAGCAGATGGTTGCGATTGGCCGCGCGCTGATGGTGCGGCCCCGCTTGCTGATGCTGGACGAACCTTCTCTGGGCATTGCGCCCAAGGTGGTGGCCGAAATCGCTGACGCGATCCGTCGTCTCAACCAGCAGGGCATGTCCATTGTGCTGGTGGAACAGAACGCACGGCTGGCGCTGCGCTTGGCCCACAACGCCTATGCGCTGGAGCACGGCGAGGTGGTCAAATCTGGCAAGGGCGAGGAGTTGCTGGACGATCCCTTCGTGCGCAAGGCCTATTTGGGGGTATGAGCATGGGCACTACCTCAGCCGATACGCCGCTGTTGCAAATCGCGCATCAGCAGCCCGACGCTGCTTGGTTGCGCGCGAGTGTAGAAGACGCGCTGGACCCCGAACTGCCCATCATCGATCCGCACCACCATTTTTCTGAGCACTGGGGAGGCTACCTACCGGACGACTTGCTGGCCGATGGCCAGGGCCATCACTTCGTTGCCACGGTGTATGTGCAATGCGGCTGGCAGCACTGGTCGGATGGCCCTGATGCCATGCGCCCAGTGGGCGAAATAGAGGCGGTGGTGGCGGTCACGCGCGAGGCCAACCTGCGGCAGCAAAAGACCCACGTGGCCGCCGGCATCGTTGGGTATGCAGATCTGCGCCAGGGCGCTGCCATCGACGAAGTGCTGGCCGCCCAGGTGGCTGCTGGGGACGGGCGTTTCCGGGGCATACGCAACAGCGGTGCCTACCATCCCAGCTTCAAGCACGGCGTATTGCCCCGGCCCATGCCCGGCCTGTACCGGGACGCAGCCTTCCGTGAAGGTTACGCACAACTCGCGCGCCATGGCCTTAGCTTCGATGCCTGGATCTACCACCCGCAGATGGCCGAAGTCTACGAACTGGCTTGCGCCTTTCCTGAAACCTCGCTGGTGCTTGACCACATCGGTGGCGTGCTGGGCGTGGCCGAGTACGCCGGGCAGTCCGCGCGGGCGCAAGCGGAGTGGCGGCCCTGGCTGCGCCGCCTGGCCACGTGCCCCAATGTGTTCGTCAAGCTCGGGGGGCTAGGTACGGCGGTGTTCGGGTACGGCTTCGCAGCGCGTCCCGAGCCGCCGACCTCGACACAACTGGCTGATGCCTGGCGCCCGTGGATGGAGCCGGTGCTGGAGCATTTCGGCGCCGAGCGCTGCATGTTCGAGAGCAACTTTCCGGTCGACCGTAGCGCGGCCGGTTATGGCGTGGTGTGGAATGCGTATAAGCGCATTGCTGCTGGAGCACGCGAGGAACAGAAGCACTTGCTATTCCATGACACTGCGGCTCAGGTGTATCGCATTTCCTCACAGGAGAATCGAAAAAAGTAGCCTGTCGTGACAAGTGCTACGACCCGTATGCGGTCCTAAACTGGTGCGAGGAGATAGAGGTCTATGACTTCAAAATTTCCTGTTCTCGGAGCGGGCTGGCGTCCTTGTCAGTGTTCCACGATTTTCAATATGTTGAATTTGTATTTAACATAACGAATATTCCTGGAATATTTAGGTTGGGCCGGCTTGCCGCGACAACCCACGCAACCTCGCCGTAGCACTGGTCGCCGTGGCTCAGATGCAGCGGTTGGTAAATTTGCTGCAGACCGAAGCGAACCTTATTCAGGCGGACAGGATAACCAGATGATCGGTGGTCGCAGATGCCGCCTTCGCGATCTTGACCTTGTGCGTCTTACGCGCGATCCACAGGTCATAGTCGGTCTGCATGCGAAGCCAGGTCGTAGCATCGCCACCCAGCCAATCGGCCAAACGCAAAGCCATCTCCGAGCTGATGGCCGCATGCTCGTTCAGCACGCGAGAGAACGCCGTGCGCGACACCTTGAGCTGAGCAGCTGCC
>NZ_JASATI010000047.1:0-38800 GCF_038440225.1 Hydrogenophaga sp. OTU3427
GGTTCAACCGTTTCCGCAAACTGCTCGTGCGCTACGAGAAGCTCGAGCGCAGCTTTCTCGCACGCAACCATCTCGCGGCGGCGATCATCGCGTTTCGCAAGGTGCCGTTGAGCGTCAACATAATTTACGGATAAGTTCTTAGTGTTCACGGCTCGACCAAGGCATCTGTTTCAAATGCGTTGAAGCGCGCACAGCTCAAACCGATCCCGAGCGAGGAAGCGCCATGAAGAATCGCACCATTTCTGCTGAAGCGTCTGGTCCTTTGGCGTTGGTGTACGAACCACTTGCATGGCCGCCCGACCAGGCATGTCCTGCTCCGTGCACCGTCCAGCTTTCGATGGGGGAACGGCCATTGATATCCGCATGGACTGTGCGGCTGAAACGCTGTCCACCCGGCGTGATACCGGTCTGAGTGTCGGTACGCCACGTGCCGGCCATCGCTTGCGCACCGTGTGCGTCCAGTACCTGCTGCAGGATGCGGGTGCCATTGGCCTGCTGCACGGTGTGGTCCCTGTCTCCGTGGAACACGATGGTGGGCACGGCCTGTAGGGCTTTCTTGCTGGGTGTGGCTGCTGCGACGGGTGTGTTCATCGGCCCGCGCGTCCCGCTGCGTCCCCCTTTCATGGTGGCCAGGGCCGAGGGGATGTCATGCGCGCTGCCGTAGGGGAGACCTGAATGGGCGCCGACACCGGAAAACAGCTCAGGGTAGGTCTCTCCCAGCACCACGGCCATCGCCGCGCCGGCCGAAAGGCCTGCAACGAAGATGCGGTGCACATCGGCGCCGTGCGTATCGGCCACTTTGCGAGTGATGCCTGCGATCAATGATGGCTCGCCGGTGCCACGCTGTTGGTCTTGTGGGTTGAACCAGTTCCAGCACTTCGATGGATTCGCCTGCGGGTTCTGTTCGGGGTACACCACCAGGAACCCGTGCTTGTCTGCCAGGCGATTCATCTGCGTGCCCGTTGCAAAGTCGTCGGCCGACTGGGTGCAGCCGTGCAGCATCACGATCATCGCCCGCGGTCCTTCAGGTTGTGCACTCGGCACATAGACCTTGTAAGACCGCTGGCCGGCATCGTTGCTGAACGCGTGTGTCTCGAAGCGACCGGTTGGATGCTGTGCTTCTCCGATCGACAGCTGGGGTTCCCGTCTGGCGACCGGTTCGTCAACGGCTGGGATGACGCGTGCGACCACATCGATGACGGACTCACCGTCCAGCCCGTGACCGGGCAGCCCATGGTTGCTTCCTCCCAGGGCGCGCCGGATGGTGTCGGTCACCTCCCGCATCGGGCCGGCCGTGGTGCCCAGTCCGGCGGAGGCGAGCGCGCGTTGAATGGTCGCGTTGATCGCGTCCGCATCAAAGGCGGGTGCGCGGGCGTTGAAGGGGTGTTTCATGGTGTTCTTTATGAGGGGATAAAAGGATCAACGGATGCGGTCGGACAGCGCCCGTCGCACGGCTGGGCTGGCTTGGAAAGCGCCCAGCACGGTCACCGACTCGATGGCGGCGTGCGCCAGCTCAGGTGTCACGTCGTCGGCAATGCGGGCCAACCCAACGACTTGGACCTGCAGCCTGTGGCCCGCCGCCACCACCGCCTCGAGATCGGCGCGGCTGTAGTGCTGAAGGCCCACCGTGAGTGTTCGCCGGGCCACGGTCTGCTTGACCGTGTCGGCGTGCAATGCCAGTTGGTTTCGAAGTGCCGTGCGCACCAGATCCGAGCGGTTCGAATAAAACCCCTCCTGGACCAAGAGGTCGACATGTCCCAAGTCGACCACACCGACGTTGACCGTCATCTTCTCGGTCTCCCCGGTGCGTTGCCTGTGTTCTGTCGTCGAAAGCGTGCTTTTCATGGCATCCATTTGGAATCTATTTGGAATCCAATTGGAGCATGATCAAATGACTGTTGCGCAACAACCTGCCAGATGGCCACGTTGGCGACATGGCATCCGCCGACCCGGGCCGACCACGGATGGGCACCTCATAGGGAGCGGAACGCGGGCTGGCCGTGCGGGCGTGTTCAGGGCGATGGGCGCGTCGTGGCCCAGTCGAGGGCGGCTTTGCCACCGGCGCCTGCGACGGCGCTGACCACCGTGCCCCAGCCGAGGTCGAGCAGCGAAAGGTCCAGCGGCCACCCACGCAGCGTGGCCAGGTTGGTGAGGTCGTAGGTGGCGTAGGCGAAAAAGCCAAACAGAGCAGACAGGATCACGGTGCCAACCCAGCCTGAGCCGCCGTGCTGCGGCAATACCGCAAAGACCAACAGGCCGAGCGCGAACAACAGATAGAAAAGCATTGCGACCCCCACCTGCGGGTTGTCAGCCAGAAGATGGCCGATGCCTTGCTGGTACAGCGGCTTGGCGATGACGCTGAGCCAGATCATGTCGAGGGACACCAACACGAAGAAGGTGCCGGCATAGGCGGCGATGTATTTGTTCATCTGGACCATCAGGGTTGTGCGCTGACGCGCCAGATCACATTGCCCACATCGTCGGCCACCAGCAGCGCACCGCGTGTATCGATGGCGACGCCCACCGGGCGTCCCATGGCCTCGCCCGCCGCACTGAGGAAGCCGGTCAGCACATCCAGCGGTGGGCCGGCCGGGGTGCCGTTGCGAAAGGGCACGAAGATCACCTTGTAGCCACTGTGTGGTCGGCGGTTCCACGAACCATGCTGGCCGATGAACATGCCGTCCGCAAAGGCGGGTGGGAGTTTGCCCCCTTCGGCACGCGCCAGGCCCAGAGGCGCGGTGTGCGGGCCCAGGGCGTAGTCGGGCACCCGCGCGGTGGCCACCAGCGCGGGTTGTGACTGCGCGACACGCGGATCGAGGTGCTGCCCGAAATAGCTGAATGGCCAGCCGTAGAAGGCGCCGTCCTTCACCGCGGTCAGGTAGTCGGGCACCAAGTCGCTGCCCAGTTCATCCCGTTCGTTGACCACCGTCCACAGCACTTGACCGCTCGCATCCCATGCCATACCCACGGGGTTGCGCAAGCCCGATGCAAAAACACGGTGGGCACCGCTGTCCACCTGAACTTCCCAGATTGCGGCTCGCCCTGCTTCGACCTCCAGGCCGCGTTCGGCGATGTTGCTGTTGGAACCCACACTGACATACAGCTTGCGGCCATCCTGGCTTGCGAGCAGGTTCTTCGTCCAATGGTGGTTGATCGGTGCTCCGGGCAGGTCAAGCAGCTTGGTGCCGGGTGCCGTGATGACGGTGTCGCCGCTGCGGTACGGAAAACCCAATACGGCGTCGGCATTGGCCACGAACAGGCGATCGCCGATCAACGCCATGCCAAAGGGTGAATGCAGGCCGCTGAGCAAGACCGATCGGGTTTCGACTATGCCGTCTCCATCGGCGTCGCGCAGCACGCTGATGCGGTCGGCACTGGGCGTGCCGGCGCCAGCGCGCTTCATCAGCAGCGCCCTGAGGCGATCCCTGATCCCCATGCTGCTCTGAGGCTTGCGCGGCGCGTTGCTCTCTGCCACCAGCACGTCGCCGTTGGGCAGCGCCAGCAACCAGCGCGGGTGATCGAGACCGCTGGCAAAGGGACGCACTTGCAGTCCAGCGGCGGCCTGCGGCATGGTGCCTGATGGCCAACCCGTCGCAGGGGCTATGTTCACTGTGGGGAGCAAAGCGGATCTTGGCATGGGCAACTCGGGCCGCGGCCCCGTGCCCTGTTTGACCGACAAAGTCGCACTTTCGCCGCAACCCCACAACGCCGAACTTGCCAGCACGCAGTTCACAAGCACCGTCGTACGCCTGTTCACGTTCGTCGCCCGGCCAAGGCGGTCACCACGACCTGCGCGCTCAAGCGCCAAGGCACACTGATTGACGAGATTTGAATAAGCCAGATTGAACGCCATGCATTTCATCTTGGAGGGCTCGTGTCGCCTTGAAAACAAAGGGAGGCTGTGTAATACCATCGCGTCGGTCTTGGCGCAGCACCGTGTCGTTGACGACTGTCGCTGTCCCCCTTCGCCCTCACAGAGGGCCGAACACGAGCTCAACCGCTTGCGTCCCAGCTCGAATAGCCGGGCGCAAGACTCCCGATCCCACGATCAAGTCAACGGGTGCGAAGTGCTGGCGGACGATCGCCAGAGGTGGCGGCATACCGGAGGGCGTACCGGCGCCCTCCCCGGTCTTGACGTTGCCTACTGTTTGCCGGCGTCTTTGATGATTTCCTTCATGTCGCCGGCATTTTTCTGTGCCTGGCCCTCGACCTTCTTCTTGATGCCTTTGAGCTGCTGCTCCGTGCTGCCGATCACCTTGCCCGTGGTTTCTTGAACTTTTCCGGCGGCTTCCTTGAGCGTGCCTTTGACTTGATCCTTGTTCATGGTTTCACCTTTTGTTGAAGTTGAGAAGCGAATGAGACCGCGGCTGCACCAAGATTTCCTTCGAGTCGTGCGGACGTCAACACGGAACGGGTCCGCACCGCTTGCCCAGCACCTGTGTGGCATCGAGAGCCATCGGTCCAGGGCAAACCATAGGCAGCATCAGGCTGGGCGTCTGTGCGCAAGCGAACGTGGCCGGCCGACATACCGCTACCTGAAACGCTGCAATCAGCGTGTCTTTCGCCTGGGGCAACTGGCGGGGTTCGATCTCACTTTGATGGGCTGTGCTTCATGGGTATGTTTGACACCTGAAGCATCCATGGGTACAGTCCGTCCCATGTTCACAGGACACGATAACTTTGCGTTCGGTCCGGGCTTGCAAAAGCCTGGCTGCTGCGCACGCGTGTCCGCGACGCTCCAAACCGGCGACGCTCATATCTGCCTGCCAGCCGCAGATTCCTGAGCCCGGCGACACCCCTCCTCCTCTTTTTTGCGCAACTCCTGTCGCCGGGCCCACAACCCAGCGTGACGGTGGCCGTTCGTTTGCGAATGGCCCTCTGGAGTTCTCATGTCAAACATTCCCCCCGGTGAGTTGTGGCTCACCAAGCTTGACCACGGCCGTCTTTTCAAACTGAACGGCGGGCATCCGCCCGAGCCACTGGCCGACGTGCTGGACACGGCCGAGATCATCGAATCGGCCGAGGTGCGCCCGGACGTGGTGACCTTGTACTCGCAGGTGCTCGTGACACAGGACGACGGCGAGCAGCGCAAGTTGACCCTGTGCTATCCCGACGATGCGGAACCCAACGCGGGCTTCATTTCCGTTTTGTCCCCCGTCGGACTGGCCTTGCTCGGCCGGTGTGTGGGTGCGCGGGTGGTCTGGACCATGCCCTCGGGCAAGCAGCGCCTGCTGACCATCGATGCGGTGCTGTTCCAGCCCGAATCGAGTGGTGACTACACGACGTAGCGCTGCGACTGCACCCCATTCATTTTTCATGCGGGACACCGCCTGTCCGGGTCGACCTGACCGGACGGGGCGACCTTTTGCCGGAGCCTTGATGAACACAGATACCGTGGTGACATTCACCGACTTTTCAGCGGCCGCTGACAACGCGGTCACACGCGCCGCGCAGCTGGCAGCGCGCCTGGGCGTGCCTTTGCAATTGGGCTACAGCGGCGAATCGTCCGGTCCCGAACTCGGCGACCGGCTCGTGCGCCTGGGCATGCGGTCCAGGCAGTTGGCACGGCGCTGGGCCATCGACGTTCAGCACCCCCCCGGTGAGACGCGTGATCTTGGGCACTGGCTGGCGGCGCGCCGCCTGTCTGCCCTGGTGGTCGTGGACCCGGCGACCGCCGCCTCGCTGAAGTTGCGGTCTCTTTGGGGACGTGGCGCGGCCTTGATTGACCACGGCACATCACCGGTGCTGCTGGTTCACCGTGATGCGGGTCAGCCCTGCGACACGGTGCTGATTGCATGCGTCCAGCACGATGACGCGCTGCGCCTGGGGCGACTCGCTGCGCGGGTGACCGACGCTCGGACGCTGGAGCTGTTTGATCTGGACGCGGGACGCCGCGCCGCTCGCGCCACGGCCGCCGACGAAGGGCCCGAGCGCCTCCGCGAGTGGCCACCGCCCATGGCGCCGGAAGGTGGCTTCCCGCAGATCCGGTATTCGGACCTGCAGAGCAGCCGGCGAAACCGGGTGCTGTTCCATGGCAGACCCACAGACAAGGCGCTGTCTGTGCTGTATCAGGCGCAACACGCCGACGCCGATCTGGTGGTGGCCATGTGTCCCCCCAGCAGCGTGTTGGAGCGCTGGCTGCGACGCACGTTTCAGCAGCGGCTGGCACGGGCACTGGGCTGCGACCTGTTGCTGTGTCCCATGGACCATGCGCACCCATCGGCGGCGGATGCCCGACGTCGCCTGTTGCCAATATCCGACCCGTCGCCAAAAGGCCACATGTTGTCTTCATGGAGGTGGGCATGACCGCCGTGTTGCTCGCACTCACCGCGCTCGATGCGCACAGCCACCGGCATCTGGAGAAAGCCGCCGCGCTGGCCGCGGCCACCGGCATGCGGTTGCGCCTGGCCTACTGCGGAGCCGGGCACAACGTGTTCGATTCGCCGCTGGCACGGCTGGAACAGCGCGCGCGTCATCTCGGTCGCCAGTTCGAACTGGTGGTGGAGGCCATTGAAGAAGCGATGACATCGCTGGATGTGCTGCGCTTTCATGCGGGCAAGAGCACGCTGTTGTGTTTGACTGGTGTGCCACCTGCCTCTCAAGCGCGGCAGACCGGTGCCGACTGGCTCGCGCGGGCGTTGCGCCTGCACACCGTGCCCATTCTGGTCATGCATACACATACACCCTCTACCTATCACAAGGTGTTGGTGCCGGTGTCGCTGCGCACCGATTCCTCGCACCTCCTGCGCTGGGCCACGGCGCTGGCAGGGCGCGCCCGGATTGACGTTTTCCATGTGGCCGACATCCCCGAGGTGGCCAGCCGGACGCTCGACGACGCCGGTCCGATTGTGCTGGAGCACTTCATGCGCCACGCCTGTGTCGATGTGTATCAGAAGATGGCCCAGCTCGCGCGCGGCTTGATCGGTACGCGGGGCGCCCTGCACTGCGCCGCGGTCCACGGTCAGGTGCCTGAACGCATCCTGGCGCAGCAGCGGGGCCATCGGCACGAGCTGGTGGTGGTCGGCTGTGGTCAGCGCCGCTGCCTGTCCTGGCCTTTGTGGGGCGACCCGCTGGCGGTGACGCTGACGCACGAACTGCAGTCGGATGTGCTGATCGTGCCCAAGGCCCAGCCACGCAAAGCCTGGTTGCCGGCCCTGGGGCGGAGGGCCACGACGTGACGGCACACACCAGAAAGGACATCACGCGCGACTTCATCCGCAGCAAACGCCCATGCGCCGATGGCTACCGGTGGTACCTGAAACGCCAGGAGACGCTCAGCGGCTACCAGGCCTTGCTGGACGACCTGGTGGTGTCGGGCCGGCTGGAGGACGCCTGCTGGTTGCTCGATCAGCTCGGCCCCACCGACGACGTGTTGCACCTGGACGGGCTCGACGCGTCCGCCCTGGTGTATGCCGGCAGCGTGGAATGCCGGGGTTCGCTGGCGGTCGAGTCCGTGTTGCGCACCGGGCGCTCGCTCAACGTGGGCGGTGGCGTCCAAGCCGGGACGCTGCTGCAGGTGGGAGAGGACTTGCGGGTGGGTGGCGCGCTGCGGTGCGGCGGCGCGCTGCAGGTGGCCTCCGACACGCGCGTTGGCTGGTCTTTGAACGTGGGGCACTCGCTGCGCTGCGGGGGGCACCTGCGTGTGGGCTGGGAGGCGGAAATCGACGGTGATGTGCGCGTGGACGGGCGCATCAATGCAGGACATGGCATGGTGGTGGGTGGCCACCTGTGGTCCCAGGGCGGCGTGCGCGCTGGCGGGGACGTGACCGTTTCCGGCGGGCTCGACGTGGCCCAAGGTGTGGAGACCGCCGGGTCCGTTCGCACGCAAGGTCATCTGCAATGTGGCACGGGCCTGGTCGCCGCCCAGGACATTGAAGCCGGTGGCGTGATTCGCGTGGGCGAATCGATGCAGGCCGGGGGGCGGATCTCGGCCGGGCCGGACTACGGCGTTTTCGCGGGCCTGGTCACGCCCATGGATGCCTGGGATCGGTGCGGATGGGTCCGTGCACGGGAGAAGCCCGAGCGCCTGCTCAGTGGCTGGTGGGCCGAGACATGAGCGTGTGTACATCGAGTGCACCGTGGTGGCCGCCACCTTGGGCCCACGCGCGCGCCGAGCTGCGCATCGACGTTCACTTGCCCGAAGACCGCATCGAGTCCGAGCTGGAAGCGTTGGGCCGCCGCAGCGCGGTCTGGCGACCACAGAGCGAAGCGTTGCCCCACCTCCCCGGCCTGCCTTTGCAGCTACAGGCCATGGCGCGCTGGGCGGGTGGTGAGCACTTCGTCTATGTGATGAACGTCCTGACTCGGCGTGTGGTGGCTTATGTCACGCTGAACCGCCTGAGCGATGTGGGTCGTCCCGCAGGCCACCATTTCCGGGCGCCGCACACCAAGGTGTCCGAGAGCCACCGCCGGCGTGGCATTGCATCGGGCATTTACCGCTGGTGGCTCGACGGCGGGCAATGCCTGATGACCGGCGCCAGACAGTCACCGGCTGCGCGAGGCCTGTGGCTGGCCATGTCCAGGCACTATCCCATGACCTACGTCTGGCTTGAAAACAAGCGGCTGTACCCCTTGGGAGACACGCCTTCGGCGGCGGTGATGGATCGCTTGAACGTCCGGGCGGTGCTGCTGGGGCGCGGCTGCGCGCTTGAAACTTGGCTGGCGACATGGGACCGGTGACAGCCGGATGGCCGTCACACGGGCGTGGGACAGCCCGTTGCTCGCGAGCCACCACCGACCCGACAACGCTTCGCTCAGGCCGCCACAAGGCTGGCCTCCGGGGCCCGGTCCAGCGCGCCGCACAGCTTGGCCCAGGCCGCATCATCCAGTTGCGAGCGGGCCAAGGCCAGCACCGGTGCCCGGGCCTCCGGGGGCAGACCGGCGATCAGCTGCGCACGCTGCTTGGGGTTGAAGGCCGGAAGCATCCAGCGCAGCCACTGGCTCATCTCCTGCGGCCCGATGCTGGCCAGGATGCGGCCTTCGATCGCTTGCAGCTCGGCGTCGCTGTAGGTCGCCCACAGCGCCTGGTTGTGGCGGGTCTCCTCCACGTCCATGTGCTCGAAGTTCTCGGCAATGAAGGCGGCGAGCTGGCGGTACAGCCGGTGGGCCGTCGCCGCTTCGGGCTGGGCGCGCAGCGCAGCGGCCTGCGCCCGCAGCATGGCGATCGCGTCCAGGTGCTCCCGGTGTTCCGCCGCGATGCGACCGCTGGCGCCGCTGTGGCGTGCCTCGATGGCCGGGTGGATGTGGTCGTTCTCGTGTTGCAGGTGGAAGTTGGCGGCGTCCAGCAGTGCCTCCAGCTGTGCCAGGCCGGCTTCCCGGTCTTGCGTGTCGTCGAGGTCCAGCCGACCCAGGCCGTGCAGTGTGTCGGTCATGAACAGGCGCAGGGCCTTGTGGATGGGTGCGTAGATGTCGAAACGGGTTGTGGTGCTCATGGTCGGTCAAGGTTGGGAGGAAAGGAGCACCAGTGTGGCGATTTGCCGCCGCAACAGCATCGCTCCGATGGGCCATTGCTGCCTGAACGGGCATGGCTCTTCGCCGGCCTTGGCGCTGGCCTGTTCGGCGGATGCCGGCCACCGCGCCGCCCGGCACAGTGCGCTGATCCCACCGACCGGAGCACCCCCATGAAACACCTCGCCTTGCTTCTGACCTTGTGCACGACCCTGGCCGCCCAGGCGGCCGGACCTGCCCCGCGCGACCGCATCGAACACGGCCGCTACCTGGTCAACACCAGTGGCTGCGCGGATTGCCACACGCCGCTGAGGATGGGACCCCGTGGCCCCGAGCCCGATGACGCGCGCAGCTTCGCCGGTCACCCCGAGGGCCTGGCCATGCCGCCGGTGCCGACGTTGCCAGTGGGGCCTTGGCTGGTCATCTCGTCGGCGACGAACACGGCCTGGGCCGGCCCCTGGGGCGTCAGCTTCACGGCCAACCTGACACCCGACCCCGAGACGGGGCTGGGCCGCTGGAGCGAGCAGGACTTCGTCCAGACCTTGCGCACCGGCCGCCACCTTGGCCGCGGCCGCCCGCTGCTGCCGCCCATGCCCGCCGCCTATGGCCAGATGACCGACGCGGACCTCATGGCCATGTTCGCCTACCTGAAAACGCTACCTCCCTTGCGCAACCGCGTGCCCGCCCCGCTGCCGCCGGCCACCCGTTGACCCCATGTGTCGTCTGGCGAGGCCCAGGGCGGTGATCGCCACGGCGCGTTGATGCGTCCGTGGCGCTGCACCTGGGCATGGCGCATGCTCCCTAGAATCGGGCAGCCGAGCGCCTCTGCCCATGAACATCCGCACGTCGACCGCCCCATCCAGCAAGTACCGTATCCCGCGCCCGCGGCGGGATACCGTGCCACGCCCGGCCCTGATGGCGCGCACCTTGGAGCGGGCCGCCGATGCCCGGCTGGTGCTGGTGCAGGCGCCGGCTGGCTTCGGCAAGACGACGCTGCTGGTTCAGTTGACCGCCGTGCTCGCCGCCACGCCCGGCGCCGAGGTGGTCTGGGTCTCGCTCGACGCCGAGGACAACGACGCCAACCGCCTGTTCGCCGCGCTGTTTGGTGCCCTCGCGGTCCTGGACCTGCCCTGGGCCGTGCCCCCGGCCACGGTGCTGGCCCAGCTGCAGGACGCCAGTCCCGCCGCGCGTACCGCGTTGGGCCTGTTGATCGATGCCCTTGGCGGGCGGCCCGAGGTCCGCATCGCCCTGGTGCTGGACGATCTCCACCACGTCACCGATGCGGCGGCGCTGCAGCTGCTGGACACCCTCATCGCCCGCGCGCCACCGGAACTGTGCCTCTACATCGGCAGCCGCGTCACGCCGCCTTTGTCGCTGGCGCGCTGGCGGGCCGGCGGGGAGCTGGTGGAGTTGGGTTTCGAAGACCTGCAGTTCGACCTCGACGCGGCCCAGGCGCTGTGCCGGCAGCGCGGGTTGCAGGCCCTGTCCGACGAGGCGCTGCAGGCCGCGCTGGCACGTACCCACGGTTGGGTCGCTGGCCTGCACCTGATGCTGGGCAGCGCGCGCGATGGTGCCGGCCTGCCCTCGCAGATTGGTCCAGCGGCCCAGCGCCACCTGTTCGACTATTTCGCCCAGGAGGTGCTCGCCGGTCTGCCACCGCAGCTGCGACAGTTCGTGCTGCACAGCAGCGTTCTGCCCGAGCTCAGCCCGGCGCTGTGCCAGGCCGTCACCGGCCGCGGCGACGCCAGGGCGGTGCTGGATGCCCTGTTCGGGCGCCAGTTGTTCCTGAGCGCGCTGGACGAAGCCGTGCCGGTGCTGCGCTTCCACGACCTGTTCCGGGACTTCCTGCGCGGCGAGCTGGAGCGCCGCGAGCCCGGGCTGGCCGCCCAGTTGCATGCCCGTGCCGCCGAGGCCGAAACGCAGGCCGGGCACGTCGAGCGAGCCGTGCCGCACTGGCTGGCCGCGGGGCGCTGGTCCGAGGCCCTGGCCGCGCTGCGCCAGATGGCAGACGGGTTGCTGGCCGTCGGCGGCACCCACCGCCTGGAACGCTGGCTGGAGCAACTGCCGCCCGGTTGGCGGGAGCCGCATGCCGAGGCTGCCCTGTTGCGCGCCTGGTGCGCCTGGTCGCGCTGGGACTGGGTGCGCGCCCGCGACGAATTCCAGCGCAGCCACGACGCCTTCGCGCGCCAGGGGCAGGAGCGTGATCGCTTGGTTGCGCTGGGCATGCTGGGCTCGTGCCACAACGCGCTGGGCGATCTGGAACAGGCGGCCCGCACGCTGGCGGCCTCGGACGATGCCCAGCTGCCACCGGCACTGCAGGTGCCCTTCGATACCTTGCGCGCCTGGAATGGCGTGGCCAGGGGCGATGGCGCGGCGGTACTGGCCGGGCTGAGCGCGCTGGTCGACAACGTCGCCTTGGCGCCCGAGGCACGCTACCCCAATGTTCTGGACATGAGCTACGGGCATTTCACCGGTCTGCCCGGCACGCGGCCCCTGATGGATCGACTGAGGGGGCTGTGCCGTGGCGACGGCCGCACCAGCGAGGTTCAGGTGCCGGCGCTGGATGCCTGGCTGGCCTTCTGGCACGGCGAGCCCGGGCCGGCCCGCGAGGCCTTGCAGGCCCTGCTGCAGCTGCAGCGCCATGTGCCTGGCGACGTGATGCTGAACATTAGTGCCCTGCATTTGCACAGCCTGCATCTGGCGGCGCAAGGCCATGTCGCCGAGGCGCTGGGCGTCATCACCCAGGTGCCCGGCATCATGACACCCGGCTACAGCCAAGGCTGGCGGCGCACCTATGTCCATGCACAGGCCCGCATCCTTTGGCGCGCCGAGGATGCCGACGGCCTGGCCGCGCTGCTGCCCGAGCTGGCCCGGCCGCGCTCGGCGCGCGAATGGCCGGTGCTGGACACCGGCGCCGCCCTGGTGCAAGGCCAGTACGCCCTGCTGTGTTGCGATCTGGCGGCGGCGCGGCCCTGGCTGGAGCAGGCCGCCGCGCTGCAAAGCCACGGGCGGCTGCCGGCCTTCATGGGCGACGCGCGTTTCGCCCTGGCGGCCTGCCTTGCCGGACAGGGGGAGGCCGATGCCGCCGCCAGGACGCTGGACGAGGTGCTGGCCGAGGCCATCGCCGACCAGGGCCTGGGCCTGCTGCTGGAACCCCCGGGCCGGTTGCTGAACCTGTGGCAAACCCTGGGCCCGCGCCTGCGTTGCCCCGTGGCCGCGCAGGCACAGCTGCGCCGCCGTCTGGTGGCCTGGTCGGGCGATGCGGCCGCACCGGCCGATGTGGCGCCGTCGGACGACCCGCTGTCGGCCCGAGAGCGCGAGGTGCTCGCCCTGCTGGCCGACGGCCAGAGCAACAAGCTCATTGCCCGCGCGCTGGACCTCAGCCTGCACACCGTCAAACGCCACGTGGCCAACATCCTGACCAAGCTCGCCCTCGACAGCCGCACCCAGGCGGCGGCCTACTGGCACAGACGCTGAGTCCCGGTTGGCCGAAGCCGATCGCCGCCGTGGCCTTATGCTTTCCTGATGGCCTCGGCACTAGGCTTGTCCACCATGCACATTCCACCGAACACCACCGCCCCCGGCTGGCGCAGCGCCTGGCCCTGGCTCACCTGGGGGGTCGGCTGGGCCTTGATGCTGGGGCTGGACAGCGTGCTGGATCTGGCCAACCTGGCCATGGTGCTCATGCTGACCTCGGCCGTGGCCTCGCTCTGGCTGGCCGGGGGCGTCAGCGCGCTGGCCAGTGCTGCGGCCGTGGTCGGGTTCAACTGGGCCTTTGTGCCACCTCGTTTCACTTTCACGGTGGACTTGCACCAGCACGCCTTGCTGTTGCTGGCCATGTTGGTGGTGAACTGGATCATTTCGGGCCTGGTGATTCGTCAGCGCCGCGTGGCCGACGCCGCCCGCCAGGTGGCCGAACGCGAGACGCGTCTGCGCACCTGGGGCGACACATTGCGCGACGCGGCGGACCCCGCCGCCCACGCCAGCGCCCTGCACGACGTGCTGGCCGATGCCACGCACGGGCCCGTGGCCGTGGTGGTGTTGCGCGGGCTGGACGCGCAGCCCGAGGAGGATGCGTCCACCCTGCGGGTGGGCGATGTGAGCGACGAGCAGCGCGCCGGCCTGGCCCTGTGCATCCGCGACGGCCACCCCATGGGGGTGGGCACCGGACGCTACGGCGAGCTGCCCGACGCCTACCTGCCCCTGCGCGGACGCGGCGTCACACTCGGCGCGGCCTTGTTGGTCGGGTTGGCCACGCGCGAAGCCGATCCCGCGCTGCGGCCACACCTGCAAGCGCTGTGCGATCAGATGGGCAGCGCCTTGCACCGCTCCCTGATCGTGGCACGCGAGCAGCAGGCGCGCGAGCAGGCCCAGCTGCAGGCCACCCGCAATGCGCTGCTGGCCGCCATTTCGCACGACTACCGCACGCCGCTGGCCACCATCATGGGTGCGGCCTCGGCCTTGCACGACCAGGCCGACAAGCTGGACGCTGACCAGCGTCGCCGCCTCGCCGGAGGCATTGTGGAAGAGACAGAGCGCCTGAGCCGGCTGACCAACAACACCTTGCAATTGGCGCGGCTGGACGCGCCTTCGGTGCAACTGCGGCGAGACTGGGAGTCGGCCGAGGAAATTGTCGGTGCCGTGTTGCGCCGCGCCCGCCGCCGTCCCGACGGCGCGCGGGTGAAGGCCTGGGTCGAACCCGAGATGCCGCTGCTGTGGTGCGACGCGCTGCTGGTCTCGCAGTTGCTGGAAAACCTGCTGGACAACGCGCTCAAGTACAGCCCGGCGGAGTCGGCGGTGGAACTGCAGGTGCGACACCAGGGTCCGGACGCGCTGCTCTGCGTGTGCGACCGTGGGCCCGGGATCGCGCCGGCGTGGCACGAACGCGTGTTCGAGGTGTTCCAGCGTGGTGATGAGCGCCGGCACGCACGTTCGGTGGAGGCCCAGCGCCAGGGGGCCGGTGTGGGCCTGGCGGTGTGCCGGGCCATCGCCCGTGCCCATGGTGGGGAGCTGCGCCTGCACGCACGGGCGCACGGCGGTTGCTGTTTCGAATGCGCACTGCCGCTGCGCGAACTGACCGACACGCCACCGCCTGGCGACGAAGCCCCATGAGCCAGCGCATCCTGCTGATCGAAGACGACCGCGAACTGCGCGCGGCACTCAAGGAGGCGTTGTCTGTGGAGGGCTATGCCGTGCAGACATCGGCCAGCCTGGCTGATGCACGCGCGCTGCTTCAACACGCCGAGCGACACAGCGCCCCGGAGCTGGTCTTGCTGGACCTGGGCCTGCCCGACGGCGATGGCGAGACTTTTCTGACCGAGCTGCGCCGCGTGGGTGGCACGCCGGTGATCGTGATCTCGGCGCGGGAGGCCGAAGGCCAGAAGATTCGCCTGCTCGACAGCGGCGCCGATGACTACCTGGTCAAGCCGTTCGGGATCGGCGAGCTGCTGGCGCGCATGCGCGTGGCGCTGCGCCACCGGGGCCAGCACAAACGCCCAGCCGTGCTTCGCTACCGCAACGGTGCGCTGGACATCGATCTCGCCGCACACCGCGTGCGGCGTCACGGACAGGAGGTTCGCCTCACCCCCACCGAGTTCAAGTTGCTGGCTCGCCTGGTGCGTCAAAGTGGCCAGGTGGTCACGCACCGGCAGCTGCTCGCCGATGTGTGGGGCGCCGAACATACCGAACAGACGCAGTATCTGCGGCTTTACATGGGGCAGCTGCGTGCCAAGCTGGAGGACAACAGCGCCGAACCGCAGTACCTGCTGACCGAGCCCGGAGTGGGTTACCGCATTGCCGACGGTGATGGCCACAGTGACACCGACACTCCCTGAGCCGCCGCCCCGGCCCCTTATGCGATCCTGATGTCCTTGGTGCGATCGTGTGGCCTTCGGAACCACCGGAGTCTTCATGACCACGCTCCCCCGTCGCGCCAACGTCCCAGCGGACAGCGCCGACACCACTGCCGCCCACCACCCGACAAGACAAGGTCTTGCCGCCCTCACGCTGGGGGCCGTTGGCGTCGTGTATGGCGACATCGGCACCAGCCCGCTCTACACCGTCAAGGAAATCTTCGCCCCACACACCGGCGTGCCGCTCGACGCGCCACATCTGGTGGGCGCGATTTCGGCCATCTTCTGGGCGCTGATGCTGGTGGTCACGCTCAAGTACGTGATCCTCATTCTGCGGGCAGACAACCACGGCGAAGGCGGTGGTCTGGCGCTCACCGCGCTGGCCGCCAAGGCTGTGCAGTCCCGCCCTGCCCTGCGCCAGGCGCTGCTGTTGCTGGGCGTTTTCGGTGCCACTCTGTTCTACGGCGACAGCGTCATCACCCCCGCCATCTCGGTGCTTGGCGCGATGGAGGGGCTGGAGCTGCTCACACCGGCGCTCAAGCCCTATGTGGTGCCGATCACGCTGCTGGTTCTGGTGTGCCTGTTCCTCATGCAGCGTTTCGGCACGGCCGTGGTGGGACGCTTCTTCGGGCCGATCATCGTGATGTGGTTCGTGGTCCTGGGCACCATCGGCGTGGTGCACATCGCGCAGCAACCGGCCATCCTGGCCGCCCTCAATCCCCTGCGGGCCTGGTACTTCCTGGCCGATCGGGGCTGGCAGGTGTTCGCCGCCGTGGGTGCCATCGTGCTGGCCCTCACGGGTGCCGAGGCGCTCTACGCCGACATGGGGCACTTCGGCCGCAGGCCCATCCAGCTGGCCTGGACAGGGCTGGTGCTGCCGGGGCTGGCGCTGAACTACCTGGGCCAGGGGGCGCTGCTCATGGGCGACCCGACCGCCATCGAGAATCCGTTCTACCGCCTGTTCCCCGACACCTGGGTGCTGCCGGCGCTGGTGCTCGCCACACTGGCGGCCATCATCGCCTCGCAGGCCGTGATTTCGGGCGCCTATTCCATGACCAAGCAGGCCATACAGCTGGGTTTTCTGCCGCGCATGTCGGTGCGCTACACCTCGGCCCGCGAGATCGGCCAGATCTACATGCCGGCGGTGAACTGGGCCTTGCTGGCCGGCGTGGTGGCGGTGGTGCTGTATTTCGGCAGCTCATCGGCGCTGGCCAGTGCCTACGGCATCGCCGTTACCCTGACCATGATGATCACCACCGTGCTGACCTTTTTCGTGGTGCGCGAAGGCTGGCGCCTGCCGGCACCGCTGGCCTGGGGGGCGACGGGCTTCTTCCTGGTCATCGACGCGCTGCTGGTGGCGGGCTGCGCCATCAAGTTCCTGGACGGCGGCTGGTTCCCCCTCGCGCTTGGGCTGCTGTTGTTCGGCGTGATGAGCACCTGGGCGCGCGGGCGTGCACTGGTGCTGCAGAGCATACGGGCCGATGGGTTGGCCCTGCAGGCCTTCATCGACACGCTGGAGCCGCGCCACCTGAACCGCGCGCAACGCACCGCCGTCTACGCGGTGGCCGATCCCAGCACCGTGCCGCAGGCGCTCTTGCACAACCTCAAGCACAACCAGGTGCTGCACGAGCGCAACGTGATCCTGACCGTGGTGTTCCATGACGTGCCCTGGGTGCCCATGGAGCGGCGGCTCGACATCGAGTCGCTGGGGCATGGGTTCTCGCGGGTGACGGTGAACTTCGGCTTCATGAACACGCCCGACGTGCCCAAGGCGCTGGAGCTGGCGCAGGCCAAGGGTTTGCCCATTCCGCTGTTCGAGACCACCTACTTCCTCAGCCGGGAGACCGTGGTGCCGACGCCTGGTGGCGGCATGGCCCACTGGCGCGAACGCCTGTTCGCGGCCATGAGTCAGAACGCGGGCGGCGTGGTGGCCTTCTTCCGCCTGCCAGGCAACGCCGTGGTGGAGCTGGGCACGCGCGTGCAAATCTGAGCGATATCGACGGGAGTGAACGGCATCGGCGGCGGCCATTGTCACCATCCGCCAGGCAGGCGGATGTGCATCGCTGGCATCCGTTGCTCGACTCCGGTGTCATTCACCCCGAATGATCTTGAGTTGCGCCTCTTTCTCGCGCATGGCGTCGTCGTCGTCGGCGTATTTGGTCGCGATGGCGCGGAAGTCCTCGGACAGCACAAAAAACGCGTCGGCGATGTCCGGGTCGAAGTGACTGCCCCGCCCTTGCAGGATGATTTCCACCGCTTTTTCGTGGGGCATGCCCTCCTTGTAGACGCGTCGGCTGATGAGGGCATCGTAGACATCGGCCACGGCCATCAGGCGTGCCGAGATCGGGATGTCGTCCCCGCCAATGCCTTCGGGATAGCCCGAGCCGTCCCACTTTTCCTGGTGGGAATACGCGATTTCCTTCGCGAGCTGCAGGAACTCGACCTTCAGGCCCAGTTGGTCCTCGGCGTGCTGGATGGCGTCGCGGCCCAGGCGGGTGTGCGACTTCATGATCTCGAATTCCTCCGGGGTGAAGCGCCCGGGCTTGAGCAGGATGCGGTCGGCGATGCCCACCTTGCCGATGTCGTGCAGCGGAGCCGACTTGAACAGGCTTTCGATGATCTTGTCGGAGAGGAAATGTCGGAACCTGGGATGTTCCTTCAGGTGTGTCGCCAGGATCTTCACGTAGTGCTGGGTGCGCCGGATGTGGTTGCCGGTGTCGTTGTCACGTGTCTCCGCCAGCGAGGCCATGGCCATGATGGTGACATCCTGGATGGCCGCGAGCTCCTCGGTGCGCCGCTTGACCTCGGCCTCCAGGTAGGCGTTCTGGTCGCGCAGGAAGTCGGCGACCGCCTTGACCTTGAGCTGGGTTGCCACCCGCGACATCACGATGGGTGGGTTCACCGGTTTGGTGATGAAGTCGACCGCGCCCATGTCCAGCCCCTTCTTCTCGTCCTGCGTGGCCGATATGGCCGTCAGGAAGATGATGGGAATGTCGCGGGTGGCGGGCTCGGCCTTCAGCGCTTCGCACACCTCATAGCCCGACAGGCCGGGCATCATGATGTCGAGCAGGATGAGGTCGGGCAACTGGCCGGACCGCACCAGTTTGAGGGCTTTTTCGCCGCTGTTGGCGACCTGGACGCGGTAGAGGTCGCGCAGCAGACCGGACATGAGGGACAGGTTGTCAGGCGTGTCATCCACCACCAGCACGGTGGGGCGCTTGAGGGCGGTCGGGGCAGCGTTCATGGTTTCTCCGATCTGGGTCAATGGATCAAGGCAAGCGGCGGTAGATGCGGTGGTTCATGTCGTGGGGCGCAAACCAGCGCAGGCTCGCCTGTGGAAGGGTTTCCGCCGGACTGATGAACAGCCAGCCACCGGGCGCCATGCGGGCATGGAAGTCGGCGATCAGCCGTTCCTGCAGCGGGGTTTGCAGGTAGATCAGCAGGTTGCGGCAACTGATGACATCCCACGGGCCCTCGGGCTGGACGGCAAGCAGGTCCTGACATTCGAAGCGCACACCAGCGCGGATGGACGCAATGACTTCAAGTTCGTTGTCGCGCGACGTGAAATACCGCTGGCACAGGCCATCGTCCATTTCCCGCGTGGCCCTGTGCCCATACACCGCCTGCCGTGCGTGCCGCAAGGCCTCCTCGTTGAGATCGGTCGCCAGCACGTCCAGGCGGTGTGCCCAGCTGCCGTCACGCTGGCCCTCCGCGTGCAGCATGGCCAGTGTGTAGGCTTCTTCTCCAGTGGCACAGGCCGGTACCCAGCAGCGCCACGCGGCCGTCGACGGGCCGGGGGTCAATCGCCACGCCCGCCCCAGTGCCTCGAAGGCGGCGCGGTCGCGGAAAAACGAGGACACGGAAACCAGGAAGCGCCGCTGCAACGTCCAGGCCTCCTCCGCACGGTTCTCCACGTAGCCGACATAGTCCGCCAGCGATTCCAGCCCCAACTCCTGCAGCCGCTTGGTTGCGCGCCGCTCCAGGGTGTCCGGTTTGTAGCCAGAAAAATCGACCCCGGTGACCCGACGAACCTGGCCGATCAGTGCGCCGAGGTCCGGCGTTGCTGCGGTGGGCGCCGGGTTGAGCGGTGGGTCCATGCCCTGCCACTGGGCCGCCATGTCCTCGACCTTCAGGACGGGGGCATTCGGCACGGCCGCCAGCGCGGCCCTGGGCATGCCGTCGAAACGTGCCTGTCGTGGCGACTGGATCCAGATGCGGCCACCGTGGCGCCACAACACCGTGGCGCCGTGTGCGCCGTCGCTGCCCGCCCCCGACAGGATCACACCGGCGGCCGCGGACCCCAATCCTTCCGCCAACGACACCAGCAGCGCGTCGACCGAGGGGGTGGAGAAATAGCGCGCCGACGGTGGCTGAAGCACCCAGCGACCGGCCTGCCACTGGGCATGGAACCCCGAGGGAATGAGGGTCACGGCGTCGACCACCAGTGTCTCGTCCGCTTGCATCAAGCGCACGGGCAACGCGCATACGCGCTGCAGCAGTTGGAGCACGAGATCGTGGTGGCTGTCGCTGGCCATGTGCTGGGCCACCACATAGCCGGTGTGGCCGTTGGGCCTCAACCGGGACAACAGCTCCTGCAATGCCTCCAGGCCGCCAGCGGACGCTCCCAGGGCTACCACGGTCGGTGCGCGTGGCTCTGCGGCGGACGCCACCGGTTCACGTGCCAGCACCAGCATGATCCGCCATCAGCCCGTCCACCAGGTTCAGCGCCTTGTCGAAATCGAAGTCGGAGATGGCACGCGCCAGCGGTTCTAGCTGGGGCGCCAAGACCGTGCCACGTGCCAGCGCCTGCAGGGCCTCCAACGCGTCTGCGGCGTCGCTGTCGCTGGCGTCCAGCAGCGTGCGCAGCTGGGCCAGCGCCTGACGCAAGGCGTCGTTGTCCGCGGGCGGGGCGGTGCTTGGGCTGGCGGTTTGGCCGGTGTCGAGCGCGTCCAGGCCTGTGATCACCGGCGACAAGGCCACCAGCACGAGCGCCCTGGCGGCGGGTACCGCATCGCCGTCGCCCGCCAGGCAGGCCGCTTCCAGCTGGGCGGCGGCGGCCTGTACCGCCAGTGCCCCGATATTTCCCGCCGTGCCTTTGAGCGTGTGGGCCACGCGTGCGGGTGCGCTGGCGTCCGCATCGCTCAGGGCGGCTTCGAACATCGCGTCAAAGCCACGCTGACCGTCGCGGAACTTGCCCAGCAGCCGACGGTACAGCGAAGGGTTGTTCATGGTCGTTGCCAGTCCGCGCTGGGTGTCGATGCCCGGCAGCGGTGGCAGCCCGTCGGGCTGCGGTGCGGCGGCGGGCGCGGTGGCGCTCGCCATCGAAGCGGATGGCGCGACCGGCGTGCGCCGCGCCATCCACCGGGCCATGGTGGCGAACATGCCGCCCACGTTCAGCGGCTTGGCGATGTGGTCGAGCATGCCGGCCTCGATGACTTTGTCCCGGTCACCCGCCATGGCGTTGGCGGTCATCGCGACGATGGGCAGGTGGGACAGGTTCGGGTCGGCGCGGATGTGCCGGGCCGCCGTGTAGCCGTCCATCACGGGCATCTGGCAGTCCATCAGGATGCCATCGAAGCGGCTGTCCTTCGCCAGAATGTCCAGTGCCTCCTGGCCGTGGTTGGCCAGCACCACCTCGATGCCGGCTTGCCCCAGCAGCTCCTGGGCCAGCTCCTGGTTCATGTCGTTGTCTTCCACCAGCAGCACCCGGCTGCCTCGCAAGGCATCCATGTGCTCGCGCTGCACGTCGGCCTTCTGGTGGCTGCGGCTTTCCACCACGACACCTCTGCCCAATGCCTCGCCCACGGCCTCGATCAATGTCGTGGCCGTGACCGGCTTGGTCAGCACGGCGCTGGGCTTCAGCCCTTGCGTGCCGGCGTTCTGCAGCGTTTCCTCACGCCCGTGCGACGTCACCATGATGACCGCCGGCAAGGGGGTCAGGCCGATGCCCGGCAGGCGCTCCAGCGTTTCCAGGCCATCGAGCACGGGCATGCGCCAGTCCAGCAGCACCAGCTCGAAAGGCTGTCCGGCGCGCTGGGCCGCCAGCAACTGCTCCAGTGCCTCCTGTCCGTTGTGCGCCAGTTCGGCGTGCATGCCGAATTCGTTCACCATGCCCAATAGGATTTCGCGCGCGCTGGCGTTGTCGTCGACGATCAGCGTGCGCACCGACGCGAAGGCCTGTGCGTCGTGGCTGCGTCGGGGGGTGGGCACGGCCTGCAGGCCGAACACCGCATGGAAATGGAACACCGAACCCTTGCCGGGTTCGCTCTCGACCCAGATGCGGCCATGCATGAGCTCGACCAGCTTCTTCGAAATGGCCAGCCCCAGTCCGGTGCCGCCGTACTTGCGGGTGGTGGACGAGTCGGCCTGGCTGAACGACTCGAACATGCGTCCGCGCTGTTCGGGGGTCATACCGATGCCGGTGTCGCGCACCCAGCCGTGCAGCTCCACCGACGAGGCATCCTGGCGAACGACCTTCACGCCTACCACCACCTCGCCCTTGTCGGTGAACTTGACCGCGTTGTTGCCCAGGTTGATCAGCACCTGCCCCAGGCGCAACGGATCACCCACCAAGGCCGTGGGCACGTCCGGCCCCATCTGGATCAGCAGCTCCAACCCTTTGTCCTCGGCCTTCAGGCCCACCAGGTTGGCCATGTGGTCCATCACATCCTCGAGCCGGAAGTCGATGGCTTCCATGCTCATCTTGCCGGCCTCGATCTTGGAGAAGTCCAGGATGTCGTTGATGATGCCCAGGAGGTTCTCGGCCGAGCGGTGCACCTTTTCGATGTGGTTGCGCTGGCGCTTGTCCAGTGGGGTCTGCAGTGCCAGGTGCGACATGCCGATGATGGCGTTCATGGGCGTTCGGATTTCATGGCTCATGTTGGCCAGGAAGTCGCTCTTGGCCCGCGTGGCGTCCTCGGCCACTTCCTTGGCGCGGCGCATCGCGTCCTGCATCCGCTTGCGTTCGGTGACATCCTGCGCGATCGCGCCGATGGCGTAGACATGGCCATTGGGGTCACGCACCGGAAACTTGAACACTTGCCTGAACTCGGGTTGCTCGGGCGTGCCAACCACCTGCTCGAACTCCATGAGCTCGCCGCGGGCAAGCACTTTGGCGTCGGCCTCCTGGCCCCATTGGTCGGTGGCTTCACCCGCCAGTTCGCTCAAGCTGTGTCCCAGCAGGGCCTCGGGCTCGATGTGCAGTTTCTCGCGCATATGGGTGGCGAAATGGGCGTTGACCAGCAGGAAGCGTCCCGACGTGTCCTTCAGGTAGATGTCGGTAGGCGAGTTGTCCAGCAGCGCCTGTGTCAGCGACTGGGACTTCTGCACCTCTTCCAACGCCACACGCACCCGTTCGTTGGCCAGCTTCTGTTCGGTGATGTCTTGGTGAATACCCACCACCCGCAGCGCCTGTCCTTGTGCGTCGCGCTCGGTGGCGCGGCCGATGGCGAGGATCCAGCGCCATTCGCCGGACTTGGCCAACATGCGGAACTCGGCGCGGTAGTCCGGCACAGCGTTGCGGATGCATTGGTCGAAGGCCTGGCCCGCACCCGCCCTGTCATCGGGGTGCACCAGGCGCGCCCACAACCCGAGCGAGCCGCTTCCATCCTGTTGCAGTTCGTCACGGGTGTAGCCCAGCATCTCGGCCCAGATGTCGTTGAACTCGTTGGAGCCAGTTTCGGCCTTCCAGTCCCACATGCCCAGGTTGGCGCCCCGCAACGCCAGGTTCAGGCGCTGCTCGCTTTCCGCCACGGCCCGCTCGGAGATCAGCCGCTCGGTCATGTCGGTGGCGATGGCGCACACGGCGTAGATTTGGCCATCTGCATCGCGCAATGGAAGTTTCACGGTGTCGTAGGTGCGCACCAGTCCGTTGACACGTGCGGTGTCCTGGCTGTGGCGCAGCTCGCCGCATGCGATGACATCCATGTCAGCGGTGGTATAGGCGTCGGCGGTCGCGGCGTCGAACACCTCGTGTGCGGTATGGCCAACCACGTTGTGCGGTTCGCGGCCGAACAGATCGCACCAGGCGCGGTTGACGAACAGGTAGCGCCCATCCAGCGCCTTCAGGTAGATGACCGCGGGCGAGTTGTCCAGGATGGCCTGGTTGAGCTTTTTGGACTGTTCGACTTGTTCCAACGCCTCGCGCACCTTCTCCTCGGCCCGGCGCCGCTCGGTCACGTCCCGCACCGAGGCACACACACACACACCACGCCCTCCCAGTGCGGGCAGGCGCGATAGCCCCACGTCGACGGAAAACTCGCCGCCATCCTTGCGGCGGCCCGACAGGTTGTTGCTGAGCGCCGCCATGGTGCGCGAGCCCCCGGTGTGCATGAAGCCTTGCCGCAAGGCAGGGTGGCGCGCGCGCACCACATCGGGCACCAGCACCTCGACCGCTTGGCCGTTCAATTCGCCAGGCCCATAGCCGAACATGTGTTCCAGCTGGGGGTTGACCATGACGATATGGCCGCTCTCATCGGCCACCAGCATGCCGTCGGGCGCCGACTCGATGATGCCGCGGTACCAGGCTTCGGTGGCGCGGATCTCGGCCTGCTGGGCTTCGAGTTCCACCGTCTGTTCCTCGAGTTGGGCGGCTTGGCGTTCCATGTTTTCGGCCTGGCGTTGCGTCTCCGTCAGCAACTGCCGGGTCTTGGCGTTGCGCTCCAGGATTTCCAGACTCATGGCCAGATAGGGCATGACGCCATCGAGCAGCGCTTGGCGGGCCGGGGTCGGGAGTTCAAAGCTGGCCAGTTCCAACACGCCCAGCAGGCGATCGCTGTGCAGGATGGGTCTGGCCACGATGACCTTCGGCGTGCCCGCCCCCAGTCCGGAGTGGATGTGCAGATACCCCTCTGGTGGGTGCTCCCAGACGATTCGGCGGCGCTCCACCGCGCATTGGCCCACCAGTCCTTCGCCCAGTGCCACCGTGCTGTGCAGGCCCTCGTCGGCGCGGAATGCATAGCCCTGGAGCAGGACCAGGCGTTGGCCCGATTCATCGAGCAAAAACAGCGCGCCCTGCTCCACGCACAACAGTGGGGCTATGTCGGATAGAAACTGGCGTGCCAGCTCTGCGAGGCTGTCGGCCGCCTGCATGCGGGCCGACAGCGTGGCCAGATGGGCCTTGACCCAGCGCTCGTTCTCGCGCTCCCGGGCGTCGTTTTGCAGCACATGCACCGCCCGTGCGAGGGCGCCCAGTTCATTGGGGTAGTCGGTGTGGGGTACCTCATGTTGCAACTGTCCGGCGGCGAGGTTCTCCATGTGAGCCACCAGCCGGTGCGCCGGTCCCCGTACCGAGCGGGCGATGGCCCAGCCCAGCAGCAGGCTCAGGCCCGTGCCCGCCAGCAGCAAGGCCAGGGCCACCTGTGTGCTCTGCTCGGCCAGGCGGTCCGATCGGCGGGCGCCCTCCTCCGCGCTGTTTTCCTTCAGGCGCGTGATTGCTTCCAGAGACTCGACAGCCTTGATCGCGACCTCTTGAAAGGAGGCCTGGGAGATGAAAGCGCGCAGGTCCGCGATGCTGCCTTCCTCCAGCAGTTGAATGGCGTGCTGCGCATTGCGCTGGTAGGTGGCGTTGTCGGTATCGAAACGGGCCATCAAGCGCCGCGCCTCCTCACGCACGATGCGTTGGCGCAATTCGGCGATGGCCGCGCCCAGACGGGTCTGCGCCTCGCTCAGCTGCTTTTTCGCCCGGTCGCGCTCCATCTCATCGGCGGCCAGCACCACCTGGCGCAGTGCGCGCCCCATCTGGGCGATCCGGGTCTCGGCGTCCTTGGCGTGAAACACGGCCTGCAGGTCGACGTGATACAGCCGCTGCACGTCTTGGTTGACCACATACAGGTTGTAGAGGCTGTACCCCCCGGTCAGCACCATCACCATCACCATGCAGGCGAAGCCCATGGTGAGTCTGGTGTTGAGTGGGAGGCGTTCGAGGAAACGCATCATGGTCCTCTCAAGTCGAGGTTGGGGTGGGCAGCGTCAGCACGATGCGGCTCGATCCGTTCGCTTCGTCCAATTCCAAGGTCAGCAAACCTTGCTGCACTTCGATCAGGCGGCGCGGGCTCAGCGCAAGGCCGATCGCCTCGGCCACGGGGTGGTCGAACAGGCGCTCGCGCGATGCCTCGGGCACCAGGACCGGGAATTCGATCTCCAGGCGCACGGTGTTGCGCATCCAGATGGCGACCTGAAGGGCCGCCCCGTCCGGCGAGATGTCGGCCGCGTGGCGCAGCAAGGCCTGCAAGGTCACATACAGCAGCGGTCCGTCGCCGGACGTGCTCACGTCGTCGTCGTTCAGTGACTGTGCCGTCCTGATGCTCCAACGAAGTCCACGTGGCTGGAATTCCGTTGTGATCCCGGCCAGCGCGGCGCGCAGAACCGGAATGGGCCGCAGGTTTTCGGGGGGAACTGCATATGCGCCCTGCTCCAGGGCCCGGCACCGGGTTCTGGCGTCCAGGCCCATCAAGGCGGTCTCGATGTCCTGCCGTGCCGCCGTCGCAGCCCCGCCAGGCGCCGTCGTCAAGGCTGACAGCGCACTCAGCAAGGGTGCGCGCAGTGCCGCGTGCTGCTCCCGCTCGTCGGCCTCCCGCTGGCGTTGCGCCAACAGCATCTGGTCGTAGTCGGCCTGCAGGTTGCGGTGCACCTGGACGAAGCGCATGAAGTTGGCCACGCGCACCCGCAAGGTATCGGGCTGTATCGGTTTGGTGACGAAATCCACCGCGCCCAGCGACAGGCCACGCATGCGCGCCGCGTCGTCGCCCAGCGCCGTGACGAAGATGATGGGGATGTGTTCCGACGTCGGGTGCTGGCGCAAGCGCTGGGCCACCTCGAACCCGTCCATGGCGGGCATCATCACGTCCAGCAGCACCAGATCGGGCGGATCTTCCGACTGGCACAGGGCTATGGCCTTGGCCCCGGTGTTGGCCACCTTGACCCGGTAGAGGTCCTTGAACAGTTCGCGCAACAGACCTAGGTTGTCCGGTGTGTCGTCCACCACCAACACGGTGAGCCGTTCGCTGTCGTTCGTCGGGGTGCCGGTGGGCGCGTCCGCCACCGGCGCCTGTGCCGGCACCACCTGCCGCGCGGACGGCCGCCAGTAGAGTGCACGCTCCACCCGCTCGGTGAAGCGACCGGCGGTGAATGGCTTGACCAGCAGCTCGGAAACCCCCAGGCGTACCGCTTCAAGAACCTGCTCACGCGGCGTGTCGGTGGTCAGCATCACGAAGGGGATGGCCGCTCCTTTGGCGCTGGCACGGACCTGGCCCAGCAGTTCCAGGCCATCCATGCCGGGCATCTGCCAGTCCGAGACGATGAGGTTGACCGGATTCGTCAGCAGCAGGCGAAGCGCATCGGCGCCGTCTCCTGCCTGCAGCAGCCGCTGTACCCCCATCTGGCGCAACTGGTTGGCGGTGATCTTTCGCATCGCCTCCATGTCGTCAACGACCAGCGCGACGGTGGCCGACAGCCGCCGGCCAATGTCCACGGTGCGAGAGGCGTCTGATGCCCAGGGTAGTTGCATGGATGTTGACTCCGGCGGCCGGAACGTTGCCGAACCACGCAGGGGAAGGGTTGAACTCGGCATGAGTATCCCGTCATGTGGCGTGTCAGCTTCAACTTTTTTTTGCAATTTAATCAAAAAGCACACAGAAACGCTACAGTCCTGCCACATGGCCTTTCCGTGTGTTTCTGCCCCATTGCGCGTGGCGACCAGCGCGCTGTTGACATGGCTCGTCCTCACCGGTTCCGCGCAGGGCCGTTCGCTGGAGGACGTGCGGACGTCCAACCAGTTGCGCGTGTGCGTGGCAGGCTCCAGCGCCGCCTTCTACCGGGCCAACGCCGAGGCATTTGCCCGGCACCTGGGCGTGCCGGCTGTGGTGAAGCCTCTCAAGGCCTGGGACGACCAGTTCCAGAACCGCGACGGCCAGGTGGATCGCGATGGCCGTTACGTGGCGCGGCTGTTGGAAAACGGTGAATGCGACCTCTTCCCCAACGACCTGCATCTGCTGGACTGGCGCCTGAGCAAGATGGACCTGGTGCCGTACTACACGGTGCGCAAGATGATCGTGGCCCACCAACGGCTGAGGGCCACGGTGCGAACGCCGGCCGACCTGGCTGGCCTGCGTGCCGCGGTGCAAAAAGGCACCTCCTACGACACCTGGCTGACCCACGAAAACACCACCACCTACCAGGCCAAGCCCGTACAGATCGATCACCACCCGACGCTGGAGAGCGTGCAGCGGGTGTCCCGCGGCCTGGCCGACTTCACGGTGACGGGCAGCGAGGGCGCGTTCAAATGGATACGCAGCGGTGACTTCGAGAACCTCGACCTCTTGTTTCCGGTCGACGACATCGTGTCCGTGGGTTGGGGCATCGCGCCGTCGTCGGGCGAGTTTCGAGAAGTCCTGCAGCGCTACTTTGACGACAGCCTGCGGGTGGGTTCGGAGCTGGACCGGTCATGGCAGCGGTACTACGGCATCTCACGCACGGAGTACCGTTTCTTCGAGCAATCGTTGGACACCCGGGCGGCCGAGTTTGCCGCGTTGAGGGCATGGGCCTTACCTGTCGGCACGGGGTTCGCCGGTGTTATGGTGGCGATGGCCTTGTGGACTGGGCGCCTGCGGCGCGAGGCGGCATCCCATCGCCAGACGGCGGATCGACTGGCCCGGAGCCAACAGGCGCTGGAGCGGGAGTCGAGCCGGCGCCTGGTGGTGTCGCAAATCCAGCTGGCCTTGCAGCAGGCATCGACGCCAGAAGCGTTCGCCCAAACTCTGTTGTCCGAGTTGTCCCGACATATCCCTTTCCAGCAGGCCTTGCTGTGCGCGGTGGACGGTGGTCAGCTCCGCGTATGGGCCCGCTATGCCGGAACGGGGGCGTCACTGGACGCCGAACTGCGGACTGCCGCCCCGCTGGCGAGCCTGATGCACGAGGCCCTGCAGCGGCGCGAGGACATGGTGATCGAACCCGGCGGCGAGACCGGGCTGCGGGTGTCTTCCAGCATGGGCAGCAGTGTGCCGGCCACCGTTCTCATTCATCCGATCCACTTGCGTGACCACCCGGTGGCCGTGCTGGAGCTGGCGTCGCTGGGGCCAATGCCTGACAACGTGCAGGTCTTGCTGAGTGATCTGATGCCATTTGTCGCGGTGTCGCTGGAACGATTAAGACTCCCTGCGCACCGTGACTTCGGCGGGTAAGAAACGGGCATGTCCCGGCCGGCTTGCCGCGGGGCAACCGGTTCAATGCCCTCAATGACTTGCCGAACTGCTGTTGTTGTATGCAAAAATTGACGCAATGCCGCGTCGCCTTGTCATCACAGCTGCGGTCTTCGCCGTTGTTCTTCTTGCCGCCCTCCTCGCCTGGGGGGTGACGCGTGCACCTTTGGTGCCGGCGATCAGCGCGCACATGGCACCGCTGGTGCGCACACTGCAATTCTCTGCCCGCGTGGCCACCGCCTCGCGTGTCGAGGTGGGCAGCACCCTCACCGGGCGTGTGCTGCAGGTCGTGGTGACCGAAGGCGCGCAGGTGAAGGGAGGCGACGTGCTCGTGCGGCTCGGCAGCGACGAGCTGCAGGCCGCGCTGGCACAAAACCAGGCGAGCGAACGCCAGGCTGCCGCTCGCCTGGCGGGCCTGCGCAGCACCGGGCGCAGCGCCGCACAGGCCGGCGTGGCCCAGGCGGAGTCGGTGTTGGTGGCCGCGCAGGCCGAACTGCAACGCACTCAGGATCTGGTGGCCCAGGGTTTTCTGAGTCAGGCACGCCTGGACGAGGTCCGCCGCACAGTGGCGGTGGCGCAGGCGCAACTCGACAGCGCACGTGCCCAGCGTGCCGCCAATGCCGAACCGGGCACCGACGTGGCCCAGGCCCAGGCGCAGTTGGCGTTGGCCAGCGCCGCACGCGCGGCCGCCGAAGCCCGGTTGGGCGAGGCCGTGATTGCCGCACCGGCGGATGCGCGTGTGCTGGCCCGCATGGTCGAGCCCGGTCAGATCGTGCAACCCGGCCGGGCGCTGCTGAGCCTGGCGCTGGCTGGGCCGCTGCAGCTGGTGGCGCAGGTGGACGAGCGCTACCTGGAGCAACTCCAGCCCGGGCAGCAGGCCAGCGTGCTGGCCGATGCCTACCCGACGCAGCGCCTGACGGCACGTGTGTTGTCCATTGCCCCGGTGGTGGACGCGCAGCGAGGCGCCATCGAGGTCAAGTTTTCGCTGCCGCAGCCGCTGCCGTCCTTTCTGCGCGAGGACATGACCGTGTCCGTCGAAGTGGAGACGGCGCGGCGCGAGCGGGCCCTGGTCGTGCCCGTCGACGCGCTGCGGGGTGTCGAATCGGCCGATGCCAGCGTCTGGCTGGCACGCGACGGCCGGGTCGAGGCGCGCAAGGTGCGCCTGGGGCTGCGGACGTTGGACGCCGCCGAAATTCTTGATGGCCTGGGTGCCGGCGAGCTGGTGCTGATCGGACCGTCACCGCGGCCTGGTCTGCGCGTGCGGGCCGACACCCGTGCCACGGTGTGGCCTCTGGCCGGCAAGGGCACGAAGGACGATCCCGGCTCGGCGATGACCAACGCGATGGGCCGCTGAGGCGAGCCGACCATGCTCGGATTTGAGCGCCGCGTTGCCACCCGCTTCCTGCGCGAGGGACGCATGCAGACCCTGCTGATCATCATTGGCGTGGCGGCCGGCGTGGCCGTGGTCGCCTACATTTCGGCGCTGATCACCGGCCTTCAACGGAACACGATCGAGAAAACCCTGGGGGCACAGGCGCACGTCACGCTGAGCCCGCGAGACGATGTGGTGCTGGCCGCCCGCGCCCCGGCCCAGTCAGGCACCAGCGAGCTGGTCCAGACGCAGCCGCGTGCGCAGCGGCCGCGCTCCATCGGCAACTGGCAGCTGTTGGTGCCTCTGCTCGAGGCCATGCCGGAAGTGGCCGCGGTCTCTCCAATGGTGTCGGCCGCGGGCCTGGCGGTGCGCGGCGAGGCGTCCAAGGCGATTGCCCTGATGGGTGTGGATCTCGATCGCTACGACCGCATTGTCCGCCTGCGCTCCAAGGTCGTTGACGGCACGGCGCGGCTGGAGCCCGGCGAAGGCATCATCGGGCGCGAGCTGGCCCAGGACCTGGGGGTGCGCGTCGGTGACCGCGTGGGTATCGTCACCGGTGCCGTCACCGATTCGTTGCGTGTCACGGCGCTGGTGGACCTGGGGGTTCGCGAACTCAACAGGCGCACGGTGATCGTGCCGCTGCGCACGGCGCAAAGCTGGGTCGGCCTGCCCGGCGGCGCCACCGGTCTGGATCTCACGCTGGTCGACATCTGGTCGGCCCAGGCCGTGGCAGACGACCTGGCCGCGCGCTGGCCCTACAAGGCGGAAAGCTGGCAGCAGGCCAATGCGCAGCTGGTGGCCGCACTGAATGCGCAATCGGTGAGCACGGCGGTGATCCGCGGGGTGGTGCTGGTCGTGGTGGTGCTGGGCATCGCCAGCGTGCTGGTGGTGTCGGTGGTGCAGAAGCGGCGCGAGATCGGCATCTTGCGGGCGATGGGCGCCACCCAAGGCCAGGTCCTGCGCGTTTTCCTGCTGCAGGGCGCGATCGTTGGCGCGCTGGGCTCGGTGCTGGGTGTGTTGTTCGCGGTCGCGCTGATCTGGGTCTTCACCCATTTTGTGCTCGGTTCCGATGGCTTTCCGCTCTTCAACATCACGCTCGAGCCGGTGCTCGCGCTGCGCGTGGCCGCCATCGCCACGGTGTGTGGCGTCCTCGCCGCCGTGGTGCCGGCGCGCCGCGCGGCCCGGCTCGACCCGGCGCAAGCGATCCGCCTATGACCGCCCCCCTCACGGCCACCCGCCCCACCCCGTTGTTGGAACTCAACGGCGTTCGCAAGAGCTACAACGTCGGTTTGCCGAACGAGGCCGAGGTGCTCCACGGTCTGTCGTTCAGCATCGGTCGCGGCGAGTTCGCGGCCCTGATCGGTCCATCGGGTTCGGGCAAGAGCACCTTGCTGAACATCGTGGGACTGCTCGAGCGGATGACGGCCGGCAGTTACCGCATCGATGGTGAAGAGGTCCACGGACTGGACGACGCCGCGCTCACGCGGCGCCGGCGCACCACGCTGGGCTTCGTTTTCCAGTTCCATCACCTGCTGCCGGCTTTCAGCGCGCTGGAGAACGTGACCCTGCCTGCCCTGATGCGGGAGGACCGCATCACACCGGCACAGCGCGACCGTGCACGCGCCGTGCTGGCCGCTGTCGGCCTGGCCGATGCCATGGACAAGCGCCCGGGTGAACTGTCCGGGGGCATGCAGCAACGGGTGGCGATCGCGCGCGCCCTGGTGCTGGAGCCACCGCTGGTGCTGGCGGACGAACCCACGGGCAACCTGGACACGGCCTCATCGGACGAGGTGTTTGCCCTGATGCGGCGCATGCACGCCGAGTTGAACACCTCTTTTCTGGTGGTCACCCACGACCCACGCCTGGCGGCCCGCTGTGACCGCGTGCTGGAGCTGGTGGATGGGCGGCTGGTGGCGGATGGAACGCCACCGCCTCCGTCGGACAAGCGGGTCCTGGGGCCCGCTTGAGCGCGTGGCCAGACCGGCGCTGGCCACCTCCGTGCTGGTCCGTTGGCATCCGTCTGCCTGGCTGGATGGATAATTCGCGTGTTGCCCTGCAGACGCCGAGGCATCACTGCCGGTGGACCGCATCGACTCGGCGTTGAACGCCGCCATCAAGAATAGCGGTTGCCGCTGGCCGCGCAACCGTGCGCGCCCCGCGCCACCACCCCTGCCTGCAGGACGCCACCCCAGAACCCGATGACACCCACGAGGTCTTTTCCATGAGCTACATGGTCAAAGAAGTTTTTTACACCCTGCAGGGCGAAGGCGGGAACGCCGGCCGGGCAGCGGTGTTTTGCCGGTTTGCGGGTTGCAATCTCTGGTCCGGCCGTGAGTCCGATCGCGCGACAGCCCAATGCCGGTTCTGCGACACCGATTTTGTTGGCGTTGACGGCACGGGTGGGGGCAAGTTCGAGTCCGCCCAAGCGCTGGCCGATCGGGTCTCCGCCCATTGGCCCGCGGCGGCGGCGGGGCGGCGCCTGGTCGTGCTGACGGGCGGTGAGCCCTTGCTGCAGGTCGATGCCGCCTTGATCGACGCCTTGCATGGCTGTGGGTTCGAAATCGCGGTGGAGACCAACGGCACGGTCGATGCCCCCGCAGGGGTGGACTGGCTGTGTGTCAGTCCCAAGGCCAGCACCACCCTCAAGGTGCGCGCCGGCCGCGAACTCAAGGTGGTGGTTCCGCAGCCTGGCCTCGACCTGGATGCGCTGGTTGAACTGGATTTCGAGCACCACCTGCTGCAACCCATGGACGGTCCCGACGTGCGGTTCAACACCGCCTGGGCCATCGAGCATTGCTTGCGCGACCCGCGCTGGCGACTGAGTCTGCAAACCCACAAGATGGTTGGAATACGATGACGTACGAAATTTCCCAGCGTTTCTTCTTTGACGCCGCGCACACACTCCGGCGCGAGATCGAGGCCGAAGGAAGCGCGCGCCTGCACGGGCACACCTACCAGGGCGAGGTCGCTGTGAGCGGCACGGTGGACCCCGAAACCGGCATGGTGGTCGATCTGGGCCAGCTCCGCTTGTTGCTGGGACAGGTGCGCGAGCAGTTGGACCACCACCTGCTGGACGAGGTCGCCGGCCTGGGCATTCCGACGCTGGAAAACCTCTGTGCGTTCATCGCCCGTTTTGCCGCGCTGTCGGGGTTTCGCCTGAGCCGTGTTTCGGTGTGGCGCGACGGTATCGGGGACCGTTGCGATCTGCGCCTGCCGTGACAACCGCCCTGGACATGCACGCGCCAACGCTCAGCCGTCTTGCTTGAGAAAGGTGTCCTTGTCCGGGAAAAACTGGGTGTGCAGCGGCAACAGCGCGCCTCCCAGCGCCCGGGCATGGGAGCCGACCTGTCCCATTTCGATGCGCTCCGGCCGTGCGATGCCGACCAGCGGGTAGGACGCCATGGCGTGCCGCGTGTGGGCCAGCAGGCGCTCCAGCAGGCGCCTCGATAGCGCGCCGTCCAGCACCGTGGCGTCCAGGTCCAGCAAGGCGGCCGCCGAGATGATGGCCATGGCCAGGGCTTCGCCTGCGGCCCGCAACCAGGGCTCGGTCAGACCGTCGTGGGCGGGGTCGTTGATGGTGTCATCGTGCACCAGCTGCGGGTCCAGGCCGGCGGCGATCAAGGCCTGCTCCAGCTGCCAGCCCGAGGCGCGCTCCAGCAGCTGCTCGGCCCCGCGTGCGCCCGCCAGACCCATGGGCAGGGAGCCGATGGCACCGGCGTTGCCACGTTCGCCCATCAGCAGGTGGCCGGACAGCACCAGCCCGCCGCCCACGAAGGTGCCGACATAGATGTAGAGGTAATCGCGCAGCTGCTGCCCATGGCCTCGCAGCAGCTCGGCGGTGCAGGCGGCGATGGTGTCCTTGGCGAACACCACCGGCAGCGGGGTCATGGCCTGTACGCGTTCGCGCAGGTCCACCCCGGCCCACTTGCGCATCGCGGGCGCGGCCTGGGGGCCCAGCAGCTCGGCCCACTGGTGCATGAACAAGGGCGCCGACAGGCCAAGTCCCACCACGCGCGCCCAGCGCGTGCCCATCTGGCGGCGCAGCGTCTTGAGGGCCCCGGCCACGTGGGGCAACACCTCGTCGGGGTCGGGATGGGCATAGTGAAACACGTGCTGGTGCCGGATCTGGCCGACGAAGTCGATCACCAGCACCTCCATGCTGCGCCGGCCCACCTGCACCCCCACGCTGAAGGCGCCTTCCGGGTTCAGCGACAACGGCACCGAGGGCTGGCCGATCTTGCCGCGCACGCGCTCCTGCTTGAGCAGCAGGCCGTCGTCCAGCAGGCGGTCGACGATGATGGAGACGGTCTGGGTCGAGAGCTGTGTGAGCCGCGCCAGGTCGGCCTTGGGGATGGCGCCGTGCAGCCGTATGGCCTGCAGCACCGTGCGCTCGTTGAACTGCCGCATGCCCTGCTGGTTGGAGCCACGGACCCCATGAAAGCCCTCGGTCGCGGGCAGGGGCGAGGCATCGGGGGCGGCGGTCGGGCGGGGCATGTGGGGTCGGCGGGTCAATCGGCAGTGGGCGGCAGGATGACGCCCTTGCAAAGTATCGCATTGCCATAGGCCGTGGCCTCGCCGGTCTGCACGATCAGGCTGGCGGCCTTGACCCGATCGTAGAAGTCGTAGCGTTCGATGGCCTCGACCTGGTCGGGCAGCAGTCCTTCCCAACTGGCCGTCATGCGGATGAATGCGGCCTGCGCGGGCGTGGTCTGCCCGCGCGGCAGATCGCCGTGCTGCATGAAGCCTGCGGGCTGGGCCACGTCCGCCGCCAGCGGGAACACCGACAACACGGCCCGGACCACGCGCTCCAGGCTCTGGCCGGGCAGCCGCACCACGGGCTTGCCACCGGCCAGCCATTCGGCAGTGAAGTTGGCGTCCACCACCGCCACCCATTCGCCATGGCCCATGGCGCACAGGTGCTTGAGCAGGTCCGGTGTCAGCAGAGGGTCGATGCCTTTGAGCATGGTCTCGTTTGCTTTCAGTGGGCCAGCGCGTCGGCCGGGATCTGGTCGGGTGCCATGGCGCCGGTCATGACCGCGACGGTGTCGCTCATGCTGATCTTCCTGGGGTTGACCAGCGCCGCGCGTTTGCCCAGTCGGGCGATGTGGATGCGGTCGGCGATCTCGAAAACATGGGGCATGTTGTGGCTGATGAGGATCACCGGCAACCCCTTGTCGCGCACGCGGCGGATCAACTCCAGCACCATGTTGCCCTCCTTCACGCCCAGCGCGGCGGTGGGCTCGTCCATGATCACCACGTGCTGGGCGAAGGCCGCAGCCCGTGCCACCGCCACACACTGGCGTTGGCCGCCGGACAAGGTCTCGACCGCCTGGGTCATCGAGCGGATGCCGACCTTGAGGTCGTTCATGCGGGCGATGCTCTCCTCCAGCATCCGCTTCTTGTCGATCATCTGGAACACGCTGCCCAGCAGGCCGGGGCGGCGGATCTCGCGGCCCAGGAACAGGTTTTCGGCGATGGTCATGGCAGGGGCCACGGCCAGGTCCTGGTAGACCGTTTCGATGCCGGCGCGGCGCGCATCGATGGGGCTCCTGAAGCGGATGGGCTGGCCGTCGAGGCGGATCTCGCCCTCGTCGGGGATGGTGGCTCCCGACAAGGCCTTGATCAGGCTGGACTTGCCGGCGCCGTTGTCGCCGATCACGGCCAGGATCTCGCCGGCGCGCAGTTCGAAGTCAGCGCCGTCCAGCGCCGTCACCTGGCCGTAGCGTTTGACCAGGCCGGTGGCCTGCATCACGAGGGGGGTGGGTCGTGTCATTTCAGCGAACTCCCTTGCGCGACAGTTGGTCGGTGGTCACCGCCAGGATGACCAGGATGCCGGTGACCAGGATCTGGTAGACCGAGGACACGCCCATGAGCGTGAGGCCGTTGCGGAACACGCCCACGATCAGCGCCCCCACCAGGGTGCCCAGGACCACACCACTGCCACCGAACAGGCTGGTGCCGCCCAGCACCACGGCGGTGATGGCGTCGAGGTTTTCGGTCTGACCGGCGTTGGGGTCGCCAGCGCCGGTGCGTGCCACCGACAGCAGCGAGGCGATGCCGTAGAACACACCGGCCAGCACGTACACCCCCAGCAGCACCTTGTCGGTGGCGATGCCGGTCAGGCGCGTTGCCTCGGGGCTGTTGCCCACGGCGTAGACGTGGCGGCCCGGGGCGGTCTCGCGCAGGCCGAACCACACCACGGCGTACAACACCAGCATCAGCACCGCGCCCCAGACGATGGCGGTGTCGCCGAGCTTGAACGTGTCGCCCAGCGCCGTCATGCCGGCCGGGATGTCGGTGATGGTCTGCGAGCCGGAATACAGCTGCGTGATGGCGAAGGCGATGTTGAGCGTGCCCAGGGTGACGATGAAGGGCGGCAGCTTGATGCGCGTGACCAGCAGGCCGTTGAGCAGGCCGAACAGGGTGGTGACCGCGATGCCGCAGGCGATGGCCACGGGGGCCGGCAGGCCGAAGTCCGCCGCCACCTTGGTCATCACCACGCCGCCCAACGCCATCACCATGCCACAAGACAGGTCGATGCCGGCGGTGAGGATGATCAGGGTCTGGCCGATGGCGATCACGCCCACCACCATCACCTGTTGCAGGATCAGCGCGAAGTTCTGCGCCGACAGGAACCGGTCGCTCTGTGTGGCGAAGAACACCGTGGCCAGCAGCAGCGCGATGAAGGGCCCCATCGTGGCAACAGGGGGCAGTCTGAGGGTGGGCGTGGACATGGTGGTGGCCGCCGTGCTGCGCAGGGTCGTGTTCACTTGTTGCCCCAGCACAGCTCGGTGCCGGTCTTGACGTCTTTGCTGTCCACGCCGGCCACGGCCTTGGCGGCGATCAGGGTCACGCCGGTGTCGGTGTAACCGCTGACCTTCTTGCCGCTCTTGGCGTACTCCACGCCCGCGGCCACGCCCATGGCGGCCATGCGCAACGGGTACTGCTGCGAGGTGGCGGCGATCACGCCCTTGCCCACATCGGCGATGCCGGCACAGCCGCCATCCACCGAAACGATGAGCACGTCCTTCTCCTTGCCGGCGGCCTTGAGCGCGTTGTAGGCGCCCGCGGCGGCCGGCTCGTTGATGGTGTAGACCAGGTTGATGCCGGGGTTCTTCTGCAGGCAGTTTTCCATGCCGGTCTGGCCTTTGGCGCGGTCGCCAAAGCTGTCGGCCATGCAGACCACACCGGCCTTGGCGCCGCCGAGTTCGTTGCTCTTGGCGTCGGGTGCGGCCAGGCCGAAGCCCTTGAGGAAGCCGTTGTGGCGCTGCGCGCCCACCGGGTGGCCGGGGAAAAGGTCCAACGTGGCGATCACCGGCGCCTTGCCGCCCAGCGCCGCCTTGGCGTAGGCACCGATCAGTTCGCCGGCCTTGTAGTTGTTGGTGGCGAACAAGGCGTCGGTGCCGTTCTCGGGGTCGGTCGGGCTGTCCAGCGCGATCACCATCACGCCCGCGGCCTGCGCCTTCTTGATGGCGGGCACGATGGCCTTGGCATCGCTGGGCGTGATGAGGATGGTCTTGGCACCGGCGGCCATCATGTTCTCGATGGCGGTCACCTGGCCGGCGTTGTCGCCGTCGGTCTTGCCCGCGGCGCTGAGCAGCTTGGCGCCCAGCTTCCTGGCCTCGGCGTCGGCGCCCTGCTTCATCTTGACGAAGAAGGGGTTGGTCTCGGTCTTGGTGATCAGGCCGATCACAGGCTGGGTCTGGGCGCCGGCCACGGACGCGGTGACCAACAGGGCGGTCAGCAGGCCGGTGCGGATGGGACATGGGGTCATGGGTTGTGCTCCTCTGGGGTCTGGGGTGGGATCGCGGATCGGTTCGGGTCTTGCCGGGACCGAAGTGTCGGTCATGCAAGAACTTAAATCAATTGGATTTATTTAGTGGTTTCCCTAGTGCACATGCACTCGCTTTGGCCCGACACTCGCCATCGCGGACCGCTCCTGCGCTGGCCGCGAGCCATGAAAGACACCCGTGACACGCGCTACCCTGATCCTGGGCGAGGCCCTGATGGACTGCATCGCCCAACCCGATGGCAGCCTGCTGCCCCTGATGGGCGGCAGCCCCTTCAACCTGGCCCGCGCCGCGGCGCGCCAGGGTGCCGCCGTCGGCTACCTGTCCCCCTTCTCGACCGACACCTTTGGCCAGATGCTCAAGGCCCAATCGGTCGCCGACCACGTGCGGCCCCTGAGCCCCGACAGCGCCCGCCCCACCTCGCTGGCGGTGGTCACCGTGCGCGAGGGCCAGCCAGCCTATGGCTTCTACCGCGAGGGCATCGCTGACCGCGACTACCAGCCCGAGGCCCTGCTCGAGCGGCTCGCGGGCATGGCCCCGGGCGTGCTGCACACCGGCTCGCTGATGCTGGTGCCGCCGGAACACGAAAAGGTGTTGCGGGTGGTGCGAGGTGCCAAGGCCATGGGCTGGACCATCAGCCTGGACGTCAACTTGCGCCCGGCCATGGCCAGCCACCTGGCCGACTACCGCGACGCCGTGATGTCGGCGGTCGAGCTCGCCGACTGGGTCAAAGCCAGTGACGAGGACCTGCACACGCTGGGTTTCACCGACGCAAGCCTGGCGCGGGCCGATGTGGTGCGGCAGCGTTTCGCCCGACCGACCCATCGGCACATTGCCTTCACCTTTGGCGGCCAGGGAGCCTACCTGTGGGTCGCGGGCCAGCACACCAGCGCGGTGGCGCCCCAGGTGACGGTGGTGGACACCGTCGGCGCCGGCGACACCTTCTGGGGCTCTTGCCTGGCCGACTGGACCGAGAACAGCGCCCCGGCGCAGGAACGCATCGCCCGGACGCTGGCGCGGGCGATGCAGGCCGCGGCCATCAACTGTGGCCGCAAGGGCTGCCAGCCACCGACAAGGGCCGAGCTGCAGCTGGACGCTGCGGTGTGATCTGTCGCCGGACAAGCACCCGCGACGCCTGAAACG
>NZ_JASATI010000048.1:0-37819 GCF_038440225.1 Hydrogenophaga sp. OTU3427
ACGAGCTCTGACTTCCATTGTGCGTTCGACGCCCGATACTGCACTCGCACCTGCTTCTTTGACATCTCTCGACTCCTTGTCGGCATTTTTCAACAAGGCGAAGAACTTCACTTTTCAGGGGCAACCTCATCCGGGACGGCGCTGAGGTACTGGAGTTCATCGAGCGGTGGCGAGCCGGGGCGGATGGGCTTGACAACCTCAACTGCCAAGTGGTGAGAGCAATCGGCTTCGGCGGAGGGGAATCCAATGCAATCCCAAGGAGCGCAAGCTCACAATTTCACCCCAAAACGCGCGGCGGAGAAACGGAAGCGGTTGGCCGCCCCAAAAATGCCGGAGAGAATCGACAGAGGCAGCCCCACCGGCCGAAAGCCCGCATAAACATTGGATTCTGCAAAAGAAAAGTCCCCCGCGCTGCGGGGGCCTTGTCATGCTGGCGGTGGCACCGTCGGCCCCAGGCCGGCAGCGGTACTGGCGCGGTGTGTTTCCATCACCGCGAGGCAATGCGCATGGTCGCGCCGACGCAGGCTTTCGATGATTCGGTCGTGCTCGTCCACAGTGCGCAACCGTGCGTCCTGCGATGCCATCTTGGACGAGATGAAGGTGTCCGCCAGCGGCCACAGCCTCATCACTTCTTCGAAGATCAGGCGCAGCGGTGACAGCCCGAACATCAGGTGGTGGAACTCGCGGTTCAACCGGATCATCGGGGTCCAGTCTTCGGTGGTTGCCACCACCCGCATGCTGGCGTTCAGTGTCGCCATGCGTGCGATGTGTTCGTCGTCGGGCCAGTCGATGGACGCGATCAGTTCGTTCTCGAGCAGTTCCAGCATCCGGCTGATCTGTGCCAGTTCACTCTGCGCGCGCTTGGCCACGAAGTAGCCCGAATTCGGCCGGTGGATCAGCAGACCCTGGTCGGCCAGGACGTTCAGTGCTTCGCGCAGGGGCACGCGGCTGATCCCGAGTTCCTCGGCCATCTCCTGTTGGCGGATCTGTTCGCCAGGCATCAGGTCACCCGCGATCACCTTCGTGCGCAGCTTCTCCAGCGTGCGCTCCAGGGCCTTGGCTTTCTGCGGAGGGGCGAAGGAAACGGTGGCGCTCATCGGGCAAAGCGGCTGCCGCGGCCGCACTGAGTTGCAACGCCGCGAGTGTACTTCCGTCCCGCATTCACGATTGAATCCAATATTCGGGTTTTCCTGTATTGGAGTCCAAATTGAATTCAATTTAGAATGCATTGAACTCGGATTTATGGCTGTACGGCGAAAACCGGGCGGCGTTTTCCACCAACTTCATCGCAGGAGACACCCATGCCCCGCCTTTCCCTCCATCGGCGCTCCGCCGTGGCCGCTGCTTTCTCCGCCGTGCTCGCGCCATCGCTGTGGGCGCAGGACAGCGCGGCCATCGAGTACGTGATCGGCTTCGCTCCCGGCTCCAGCGCCGATGCGATAGGGCGGTTGATCGCGGAACAGATGTCCAAGACCCTCGGGCGGTCGATCATCGTGAACAACAAGCCCGGGGCGGGCACCACCATCGCGGCGCAGTACGTCGCCACGGCCAGGGCGCCGATGCTGTTCAACGCGGACTTCGCGACGCTCGCCACCATGCCGCACCTGATGGGGAAGATCCCCTACGACCCGGAGAAGGACTTCGCGCCGATCAGCCTCTTCGCGCGCGTGCCGGTGATGCTCGCCGTGTCGCCCAGTCTCCCGGTCAACAACCTCAAGGAATTCATCGCCTGGGGGAAGGGCCAGCGCGACCCCGTGCCCTACGGCTCCTCCGGACTGGGAACCCCGCACCACCTCGCTGGTGAACTCGTCAAGGAGATGATCGGGGTGCAGATGGCGCATGTGCCCTACAAGGGGGGCGGTCCCGCGATGAACGATCTGGTTGCCGGCCAGATCGCGGTGGCCATGCTGGATGTCGCCAGTGCCAAGGCCTTCGTTGCCGCCGGAAAGATCCGTGGCATCGCCGTGGGCAGCGTCCAGCGCTCGGCGGCCCTGCCCGACGTGCCCACCTTCCACGAGCAGGGCTATCCGAACTTCGAGGCCACGGCATGGCAGGCGCTGGTGGCATCGCTGGCCACTCCGGCGGACCAGAGGCTGAAGTTCCAGGAGGCCCTGCACGCCGCGATGAATTCCGCGCCCGTGAAGACACGCCTGGATGCCCTGGGCGTGGAGGGCATTCCCGGCACGCCCGACCAGCTCATGGCCTTCGCGCGCACCGAGCGCGCCCGCTGGGGTGAGGTGATCCGCAAGCACAACATCCGCATCGATTGATGGCGCAGGCGGCGACCACCGCCATCGCCCCGGCATTCCTATCCGAAGCTCGAACGAAAGCACCACCATGCCATCCCGTCGCCCCCGCTCGCTGGAAGTTCCCGGCGTGACCCACGGCGGCGCCCCCATCCCCATGGGCGCGCGCGTCGGCAACACCCTGTACTCGTCCGGCATACCGGGCGTGGACCCGGCCACGGGCGAGCTCGGCGAGGATGCCGCGGCCCAGGCACGTTTCGCCTTCGTCAACCTGCGCACGCTGCTGCAGGCCGGTGGCGCGGGGCTGGAGCACGTCGTGCGCCTGACCGTCTACCTCAAGGACAACAGCGCGCGCGAGCACATCAACGCCGAGTGGCTGCAGTGTTTCCCCGATCCGCACGACCGTCCCGCGCGCCACACCCTGACGTATGACCTGCAGCACGGCATGGTGCTGCAGCTCGAAGCCGTGGCAGTCATCGATGCGGCCTGATTCCCTGCGCCAGGAGCCCACCATGCACGACGACACCACGCGCCAGACCCTCGGGGACCTGCTGCGCCGCACCCGCATGCGCCATCCCCACAAGCTCGCCATCCGCTGCGGCAGCACGGACTGGACCTACGCCGAATTCGACGACACCTGCAACCGGCTGGCCGGCGGCTTCGCCGCGCACGGCGTGGAGACCGGCGACCGCGTTGCGGTGATCGCGCGCAACTCGCATGCCTTCGCGGCACTGCGCTTCGCGCTGGCACGCCTGGGAGCGGTGCTGGTGCCGATCAACTTCATGCTGAGCGCCGAGGAGGCGCGCTACATCCTGGCGCACTCGGGCGCCAGCCTGTTGTGCGTGGACACCGGCTTCGCGGACCTCGGGCGCGTTGCCAGCAGCGGCACTGCCGTGCGCGAGCTGGTGTGGCTGCCGAGCGAGGACCCGACGGAGCCGGTGCCGGGCCTGGTCCACTTCGACGCGTTGCTGGCGCACGGCGAGGCACCCGCGCGCACGTTGTCGGGCGACATGCTGGCGCAGATCATCTACACCAGCGGCACCGAGTCCCGGCCCAAGGGCGCGATGCTCACGCATGCGGCCGTGATCTCCGAGTACGTGACCTGCCTGGTCGATGCCGAGATCACCGAGCACGACCGCATCCTGCACGCGCTGCCGCTCTACCACTGCGCGCAGCTCGACGTGTTCCTGGGACCCGCCGTGTACGTGGGGGCCACGAACATCATCACGGGCAAGCCCACGGCGGACAAGCTGCTCTCCCTGCTGGCGAGCAACGCCATCCACTCGTTCTTTGCGCCACCCACCGTGTGGATCGCGCTGCTGCGTGCGCCGCAGTTCGACGGCACGGACCTCTCGGCGCTGCGCAAGGGCTACTACGGCGCGTCCATCATGCCGGTGGAGGTGCTCAAGGAGATCCAGGTCCGGCTGCCACAGGTGCGGCTGTGGAACCTGTACGGCCAGACCGAGATCGCGCCCGTGGCCACCGTGCTCAAACCCGAGGACCAGCTGCGCAAGGCCGGCTCCGCCGGCCGGCCCGCGCTCAACGTCGAGACGCGCGTGGTCGACGACGCGATGCAGGACGTGCCGCCCGGTACGGTGGGCGAGATCGTGCACCGCTCGCCCCAGCTGCTGTCGGGCTATTTCAAGGACGAGGAGCGCACGCGCGAAGCCTTCCAGGGCGGCTGGTTCCACAGCGGCGACCTGGCGACCGTGGACGACGAGGGCTACATCACCGTCGTGGACCGCAAGAAGGACATGATCAAGAGCGGCGGCGAAAACGTCTCCAGCCGCGAGGTGGAGGAAGCGCTCTACGCCATCCCGGGTGTGTCGGAAGTGGCGGTGATCGGTCTGCCCGACCCGCGCTGGATCGAGGCCGTGGTCGCCGTGGTCGTGGCCAAGCAGGGCCACACCCTCGACGAAGCCGAGGTGATTGCAGCGTGTGCCGGCCGCTTGGCACCGTTCAAGACACCCAAGCGCGTGATCCTGGCCGACGCACTGCCCAAGAACCCCAGCGGCAAGCTGCTCAAGCGCGAACTGCGGCTGCGGTATGCGCCATCCCATGAAAGCTGATATGGACGATACCGTCAAACGCCTCAACCGCCTGGACTGCTGCGCAGTCTCGGACGCGATGGACAAGCTGGGTCTGAGCACGCGCGTGGCCAGCGGCCTGGAGCAACGCGCCACACATCGCCGCATCGCCGGGCGCGTGGTGACGTTGCGGCTCGTGCCTGCCGACCAGGCGCCGCTGCTGCCCGAGGGCACCCCCCCGCGCCATCTCGGCACCACGGCCATCGAGGCCGCGCAGGCCGGCGACGTGGTCGTCGTGGAGCAGCGTACGGGCATCGACGCGGGCTGCTGGGGCGGCATCCTCACGCTGGCCGCCAAGCTGCGCGGTATTGCCGGTGTGGTGGCGGATGGCCCGGTTCGCGACATCGACGAGGCGCGTGCCTACGACTTTCCCATCTATTGCCGAACGCTCACGGCGCGCACCGCGCGCGGCCGCGTGGCGGAGGCCTTCACGAACCAGCCGGTGACCATCGGCGAGGTGGCCGTGCAGCCGGGCGACTACGTCATTGCCGACGCCAGCGGCGCGGCCTTCATTCATGCGGCCGATGTGCAGCGTGTGCTGGATGCGGCCGAAGCCATCGCCGGCCGTGAGGCCGCCATGGCCAAGGCCCTGCTGGCCGGCACGCCCGTGAGCGCGGTGATGGGCGCCGACTACGAACACATGTTGAAAGATTGAAGATGACCGATCCCAACGTAGCACGGGCTTCGAAGCTCGATACCGCCACCCTCAGCGACGCGCTGGACCGCCTCGGCATCGTTGGCCAGTGCCACAGGCTCAAGCCACGCTCAAGCGACTTCCGCATGACTGGCCGTGCATGGACGCTGCTGTATGGCCCGGCCGCCTCGCCCCCCGGCACCGTGGGCGACTACCTCGACGACGTGGCGCCGGGCAGCGTGGTGGTGCTGGACAACGGCGGGCGCGAGGATGTCACCGTGTGGGGCGACATCCTGACCGAACTCGCGCACCGCAAGGGCGTGGCCGGCACGGTGATCGACGGCATCAACCGCGATGTGGCGTTGTGCCTGGAACTCGGCTATCCGGTCTACAGCCGCGACAGCTGGATGCGCACCGGCAAGGACCGCGTGCAGGTCGAGGCCACGCAGGTGCCGGTGACCATAGGCGGCGCCCGTGTCTGCCCGGGCGACCTGCTGCGCGGCGACGCGGACGGCGTGGTCGTGATCCCGAAGGAACACGAAGACAAGGTGCTGGCCGCCGCAGAAGAGATCCAGGTCGCCGAGGACGCGATCCGCGCCTCCGTGCGCGACGGCATGACGCTGCGCGAGGCGCGTGTGCAACACCGCTACCACCAGTTGCAGACCCGCGAGGCCCAGTCATGAGCGACGAGACCGGCACCCCCACCGGCCCGACGATCCGCAACACCGTCGAACGCACGGCGACCGCAGTGGTTGCCGCAGCAGCGCTGCTGCCCTCCTCCACCCTGCACGAAGCCGGTGGCCGCATCGGCGTGATGCCCCCGGCCATCAAGCCGGTGTCCCCCACCATGCGCCTGTGCGGGCCGGCCGTCACCGTGCACTCGCCCCCCGGCGACAACCTGTGGCTGCATCGCGCGATCTATGTGGCGCAACCCGGCGACGTGCTGGTGGTGTACGTGGGCGCTGGCCACGACTTCGGCTACTGGGGCGAGATCATGTCCTGCGCGGCCAAGGCGCGCGGACTGGCGGGCCTGGTCATCAACGGCTGCGTGCGCGATGGCGCGATCCTGGCCGACTTCGGGCTGCCCGTGTTCGCACGCGGCCTGTGCATGCGCGGCACCGGCAAGGACTTCGGCGCGCGCGGCTTCATCAATTTCCCCGTGCTCTTCGATGACCTCACGGTGCAGGCCGGCGACCTGATCGTGGGCGACACCGATGGCGTGGTCGCCATCCCGCGTGCGCGCGCAGCCGAGGTGGTGGCCGCAGCGCAGGCGCGCGAGGCCAAGGAGGCCGCCATCCTGGAGCGCATCCGCGCCGGCGAACGCACGCTGGAAGTCTACAAATTCTGAACCCTCCGAACTCCCCGAAAGACAGCCCCATGCCCCTCATCATCGACTCGCACGCCCACGTGGTGGTGCCCCCCGAAAGCTACAAGTTCATGGCCGAACTGGTGTCTAGCCGCGCCAACCCGGCCTTTCCGCCCACGCTGCCCGACGAATCGGTGCGCAAGGCCGGGCAGTCCATCGTGGACATCATGGACAAGGTCGGGACGGACATCCAGTTCCTTTCCCCGCGCCCCTACATGCAGATGCATTCGGTGAAGCCGGCGAAGGTCACCGCGGCCTGGACAAAGCACATGAACGACCTCGTCCACCGCACGGTGCAGATGTTTCCGACCCGCTTCCGCGGCGTGGCGGGCCTGCCCCAGTACCGCGACAGCAGCCCGGAGAACTGCATCGCTGAACTGGAGTTCCGCGTCCAGGAGCAGGGCTTCATCGGCTGCCTGCTGAACCCGGACCCGACAGAGGGCGACGCCGCGCCGCCGCCCGGCCTGGGCGATCCGTTCTGGTACCCGCTCTACGAGACGCTGTGCGCGCTCGACATCCCGGCGCTAGTGCATTCGGCGGGCAGCTGCGAGCCGCGGCTGTCGTACACGCTGAAGTTCATCAACGAGGAAAGCATCGCTATCACCTCGCTGCTGTCCTCCGAGGTCTTCACGCGTTTCCCGACGCTGAAGCTCATCATCCCGCACGGCGGCGGCGCTATTCCGTACCACATGGGCCGCTTCCGGGCCTGGTCGGTGCACAAGAAGGAGACCTTCTTCGACGAACAGCTCAAGCACCTGCATTTCGACACCACGACCTACGACAAGGACGCGCTCGAACTGCTGTTCAAGGTCGTGGGCACGGAGCGGGTGTTGTTCGCCACCGAGAACCCGGGCACCGGCAGCGCCATCGATCCCCGCACCGGGCGTGCCTTTGACGACCTCAAGCCCGTCATCGAAGCCATGGCGATGCTCAGCGACAAGGACCGCGAGAACATCTTCGAGTGCAACTGCACGCGTTTGTACACGCGCTTCCGCCGCGACCAGGAGTAGACGGGCATGGCAGAGATCGTCCTGGGCATTGGCGCCTCGCACACGCCGCTGCTCACCCTGGAAAGCCCGCAGTGGAGCCACCGCGCCGCGGCAGACTATGCGAACACACGTCTCAACTTGTCCGACGGCCGCTGGCTGGACTATCCCGCGCTGCTGGCGGAGGTGGGGCCGCGGTACGCGGACGTCGTCACGCCGGAGCACCTGGAGCGCAAGGCACTCCTGTGCGAAGCGGCGCTGGACCGGCTGGCGGATGCGCTGGAGATCGTTGCACCCGACGCGGTGGTCGTGGTCGGTGATGACCAGGGCGAACTGTTCTCGCCTGCCAACCAACCGGCTGTGGCCATCTTCCACGGCGACGCGATCCGCATGAGCGACATGTACGGGCAGGACCACACACCGGCGTGGATGCGCCAGGTGGGTGAGGGTTACCTCATGGACGCCACGCACTCGCTGCCTGGCCATCCAGCGTTGGCCGCGGAGCTGATCGCCGGACTGATGGAGCGCGGCGTGGACCTGGCCACGGTCGCCTCGGTGGAGGCGCCCGGCAAGGTGGGCTTCGGCCATGCCTTCGGCTTCATCGCCAAGCGCCTGTTCCGCGGCCGGGCGATTCCCATGGTGCCGCTGCTGCTCAACACCTATTTCCCGCCGAACGTGCCGACCGCGGCACGCTGCCACGATATTGGGCGCCTGCTGGCGCAAGTGCTGCGCGCCGGTACCAGCCCCTTGCGCGTGGCGGTCATCGCATCCGGGGGCTTGAGCCATTTCGTGGTGGACGAGGCGCTGGACCGGCGTGTCATCGACGCCTTTGTGTCGGGCAACGCGGAGGCGTTACGCAGCATTCCACGCGCCGCGCTCAACTCCGGCTCGTCCGAGATCCTGAATTGGGTGCTGGCGGCCGGTGCGCTGCAGGGGCTGCCGCTGCGGTGGCACGACTACCAGCCGCTGTACCGCACGCCCGCCGGTACCGGCATCGGTGCCGCATTCTGCGAATGGAGACACCCGACATGAACGAAGAACAGAACCGCCTGCTGACCCGCGTCGGCCCCGGCACACCCATGGGCGCGCTGCTGCGGCGCTACTGGATGCCGATCGCCGGCATCTCGGAGTTCGACAGCCGCAGCACCAAGCCCATGCGCCTGTTCGGTGAAGACCTGGTGCTGTACAAGGACCTGAGCGGCAACTTCGGACTGGTGGACCGGCGCTGCGCGCACCGGCGTGCCGACCTGTCGCTGGGCATGGTGGAAAAGTCCGGCCTGCGCTGTCATTACCACGGCTGGGCCTTCGACCAGGCCGGCCAATGTGTCTCGCAGCCGTTCGAGGACGTGACCATGCCTGAGCGCAACACCAAGGCCGGCATCGCCATCAAGGCCTACCCGGTGCAGACGCTCGGTGGCATGGTGTGGACCTACATGGGCCCCGCACCCGCGCCGCTGCTGCCGGACTGGGAGCCCTTCTCGTGGGACAACGGTTTCGTGCAGGTAGTGGTGTCGGAGGTGCCCTGCAACTGGTTCCAGTGCCAGGAAAACTCCATCGATCCGGTGCATTTCGAGTGGATGCACGAGAACTGGGGCAGGCGCTTGCGCGAAGGTATCGGCGCAACACCGGCGCCGACGCACCTCAAGCTGGCCTTCGAGGAATTCGAATACGGCTTCGTCTACAAGCGCGTGAAGGAGGACACCACGGAGGCCGATCCGACCTGGACGGTGGGCCGTGTGTTCCTGTGGCCCAATGGCTTCTTCCTGGGCGAGCACTTCGAGTGGCGCGTGCCCATCGACGACGAGAACACGCTCAGCATCACCTGGAAATACACGCGCGTGCCCAGCGACCGGCCCCGCTATGTGCAGCCGTCCATCCCGACCTGGCACGGCCCCCTGAAGAACGCGGACGACCAGTGGATAGACACCCACGTGATGAACCAGGACTTCATCGCATGGGTGGGCCAGGGCACCATTGCCGACCGAACCCAGGAGCGCCTGGGTGCCAGCGACAGGGGCATCGTCATGGTGCGACGCCGCTTCTTCGACGAGATGGAGCGTGTCGCGAAGGGCGAGGTTCCCAAGGGCACCATCACGGATCCTGCACGGAACCGGCGCGTCGAGCTGCCGGTCGCCGACCGCGAAAGCGTGCGCGAGGGTTACACCAGCGACCAGATCCTGGCCGATCCCTTCCTGCGCATGATGTTCACAAGTTATCTGTTCCAGGCGGGCCAGCCCGAGGCGGTGCGGCGGGAGTTCTCCGAGGCCGTGGGCCTGGAGACGCGGGAGTTCTCGGGCCTGGACGCATTGCGCAAGCAGTAGCGGCGGCCATTTTTTTCTACTCCAGCCGGATCCCGCGCGCCGAGATGATCCGCGCCATGAGGGCTGTCTCGTCGCGGATGCGCATCTTCAGGGCATCGGGCGAGGTGCCCACCGCCTGCCATCCCTGGTTCAGCAGGTTCTGGCGGGTCTCCGCGCCGCGGATGATGCGGGGCACCTCGGCGACGAGGCGGTTCTGCGCGGCCGGGGCCAGCCTGGAGGGGCCCACGAGTGCGGCCCACACCTCGAGGTCGAGGTCACGCACGCCGGCATCAGCGAGGGAGGCGATCTCGGGCGCCACGGCGCTACGTCCTCCGGCCAGACCGATGGCCTGCAACTTGCCGGCGCGGATCTGCGGCATGGCGATGCCGGGCGGCACCAGGGCCATCTGGATCTGTCCACCCAGCAGGCCCGTGATGACATCGGGATTGCCCTTGAAGGGAATGTGGACCGGCAACAGGTCGGGCACCTTGGTCTTCAGCACCTCCATGCCCAAGTGGCCTACGGAGCCGTTGCCCACGGACCCGTAGTTCCACCGATCACCCTCGCGCGCCGCGGCCGCGAAGAAGGCCGCGCCTGCCGGGAGCGTCGCGGGCGCCACCAGCACCAGCGGTGCAGTGGCCAGCAGGCACAGGAAGCTGAAGTCCTTCGCGGGGTCGTAGGGCAGCCGCGGGTCGAGCATCCTGGCGGACGTGAGGTTGCCATTGCCGACGACGCCCAGCGTGTGGTCGTCGCTCGCCCGGGCGACCAGCTCTGCGGCGATGTTGCCTGACGCGCCGGGCCGGTTCTCGACGATCACGGTCTGGCCCAACGCCTTGGCCAAGGGTTCCGCCAGGCTGCGCGCCAGCATGTCGGGTGTCGATCCGCCGGGAAAGCCCACGAGCAGCCGCACGGTCCGGGTGGGCCAGCCAACTGCGGGGGAAAGTGGCTGCGCGTGGCCTGAGAGGCCGAGGCTGGTCCCTGCGGCGGCCAACGCCGCCAGGTGCAATGTGCGTCTTCTCATGGGCGTCTCCAGTCGTTCGTCGATGTCCGTGTCACGCCACGTCGCGTCCGAGGTAAGCCCCATCCGCCTCCAGCTGCCGCTGCAAGGTCTGGACGGGGAGATCGCGCGGTGGCAGCTTCACCTTGGCGGCCAGGGCCGCTGCCGTGCCAGCCGCCTGCCCCATCACGAAGCAGCCCCCGGAGACACGCGCGGCCGACTGGCCGAGGTGGGTCATGGAGGCGCAGCGTCCGGCGACCAGCAGGTTGTCCATGCCGCGCGACAGCAGCATGCGGTAGGGCAGGTGGTTGAAGCCCCGGCTGCCGGGGATGTCCTGCCAGCGGAAGGCGATGTTCCCGGCCACATGCTCCTCGATCATCCAGCCGTTGACGCCGATGCTGTCCTCGAAGCTCGCGCACTGCAGCACGTCGTGCTCGGTCAGCTGGTAGTCCCCGATGACGCGGCGCGTTTCGCGAATGCCGACCTGCGGGGCGATCTCCAGGATGTAGGCGTTCTGGAAGCCGGGCGCGGCCTCGCGCAGGAACTGGAAGAAGTCCACGATCTGCCGCCGGCCCTGCACCTCGGCATCGCTGAGCTGCGCGGCATCGGTGCCGTCCACCGGCCCCCCGTCGGCATTGGCCAGCTGGGTCACGTTGGCGCGCCATTCCGTGGGATTCTTCTGGGGGCGGATGATGGGTGTCTTGCGCGGAAACCTGCGGCCTCGCTTCTCGGCTTCTTCCATGAGCCGACCGAAGTGGTTGTAGGCATCGCCCGCGGCCGCGGCATCCACGCCGTTGATGCGGAACATGGTCGACGGGTACATCATGTCCTGCCCGCTGGTGCCCTTCTCGAAGGGGGCACCGGCCAGCGCGGCGAGGTCACCGTCGCCGGAGCAATCGATGAAAGTCCTGGCGAGCACGGCATGGCGGCCCGACCGCGTCTCGATGAAGGCGGCGCGGACCGTGCGCGGCCCGTCCATCTGCACACCGACCAGGGTGGCGTGGAACAGCAGTTGCGCGCCGCTGTCCAGCACCAGGCCGTCCGCGGCCACCTTGAGCGCGGCGTTGTCGTAGGCCTGGGCCGCGATCTTGCCACCGAACATCACGTGGGGTTCGGACAGCCCCCCGAGGCCATCCATGCGCGCAAGCAGGTCATCGGCCACACCGTGCACCACCTGCCGCAGCGTGCCATGCACGTTGGCATGCAGGCCACAGAAATTCGTCACGCCGGCAGCCGTGCCCATGCCGCCGAGGAAGCCATAACGCTCGATCAGCAGCGTGGTGCACCCCCCGCGCGCAGCCGACGCCGCAGCGGCGATGCCTGCAGGCCCGCCTCCCAGCACGACGACGTCGTATTCCCCCCAGATGGGGGTTTCTCGAATGGGCTCGTGGAGGAAGCCGGGCTGGGGACTGTGCATGGGTGGGTCTCGGTGCATGGATGATTGCAGGAAAGCAGGAACCTGTCAGAAGGGATAGTGGCGTGGCTCTGTCTGCAGCGTGACGAGCCGCAGTTCGCAGAAGAACTCGATGCCGGCACGCCCGCCAAAACGGCCATGGCCACTGTCCTTGACGCCGCCGAAAGGCATTTGCGACTCTGCGTGCACGGTCGGTCCGTTGACGTGGCACACCCCCGCATCGATGCGCTCGGCGACGCGCCAACCCCGTGCGAGGTCACGTGTGAATATGGCCGCGGACAAGCCGTAGGAACTGTCGTTGGCACAGGCCACAGCAGCGTCCTCGCCATCTACACGGACGATGGCCTTGACGGGGCCGAAGGATTCACGACCGTAGATCTGCATGGACGGTGTCACGTGGTCGAGCAGTGTCGCGGGCAGCAAGGTGCCATCCACCACACCCCCGCACACGAGCCTCGCTCCCTGGTCTACCGCGTCGCGGATGAGCGCGTTGCAGCGGTCCGCCGCAGACTGGTCGATGACCGAACCGAGCACGAAATTGCCGCTGCGCGCGTCCCCGAGCGGCAGCGTCGCCACCTTGGCAGAAAGCCGGGCCACAAAGTCGTCCGCCACCCGCTCGTCCACGATGATGCGCTCCGTGGACATGCAGATCTGGCCGGAGTTGGAGAAGGCCCCGAAGGCAGTCGCGTGCACGGCTGCGTCCAGGTCCGCATCGGACAGCACCAGCAACGGCGCTTTCCCGCCCAGCTCCAGCAGCACAGGCTTGAGGTACCGGGCGCAGACCCCGGCGATGATCCGTCCCACGTGGGTGGACCCCGTGAAGTTGACGCGCCGCACAGCAGGGTGGGCCACCATGGCCTCGACCACAGCTGCTGCATCAGCGGGAGCGTTGGTCACGAAATTCACCACACCGGCGGGCAGTCCCGCTTCCTGCAGCGCCTGCACGATCAAGCCATGCGTGGCGGGACACATCTCGCTGCCTTTGAGCACGACGGTGTTTCCGCAGGCCAGCGGCACGGCGATGGCACGCACCCCCAGCGTCACGGGGGCATTCCATGGCGCGATGCCCAGGACGACACCCGCCGGCCGGCGCACCGCCAACGCAAGGTTTCCAGCGGTATCGGACGGCAGAATGTCGCCCTGGATCTGCGTGGTGATCGCCGCCGCTTCACGTAACAGGCCTGCGGCCGTGCGGACGTTGAGCGCGGACCACAGGTCCGATGCGCCGGTCTCTGCAGCCATCGCGGCGGCGAAATCGGCGGCGCGTGCCTCAATGGCACTGGCCGCGCGGGTCAGGAGGTCGCGGCGCTCGCCGGGCCCGGTGCGGGACCAGGTGGTGTAGGCCGCAGCAGCGGCATCGACCGCTGCCCGGGCATCCTCTACGCCGGCGGCCGGTGCCGTGGAGGCCTGCGTGCCGTCGACCGGATTGCACCGTGTGAAGGTCGCTCCGCTGCGCGCGGGGCAAGCCATGCCATTGATGAACAGGGATACGGATGTCATGGCCTTACAGTTCATGTTGGGTGCAGGTCACATGGGCGTCCATGCCTCCGTCCACGGGGATGTTGGTCCCGCGTATCCAGGCCGAGCCGTCCGAAAGCAGGAAGGTCACGACCGGTGCGATGTCGGCAGGCCGGGCGAGGCGGTCCATGACCTGCGCGCGGTGTGTGGCGTGCTCTCCCAGCGTCTGTAGGAAGTCCTGCAGGATCGGGGTTTCCACGGGGCCCGGGCTGACGGCATTCATGCGGATACCGCGTGTTATCCAGCGCCAGCGGTTCTGCAGGGTCCAAACGACCAGCGCTTCCTTGGAGAAGAAGTAGCTGCGGGCACCCTCCATCCGGTGCTGGACGCAGAACGCCGGGATCCCCTCGAAGTCGAGGTCATCACAGGCGTCCAGCGCTGGCTTGGCCTCGCGCCAGCCTCGACCTGCCAGCGAGGCGAGGTTGACGATCGCTGCCCCATCTGCAAGCCGTGGCAGCAGTTGCAGCGTAAGGTACTTGAGGCCCACGAGGTTCACGGCCAGCACCTGCGTCGCAGGGCGCGTGGGCGGTAGTCCCGCGATGTTCGCCAGCCCATGGATACCCGACGGCAGGGATGCCACCAGCCGGTCTATGGATGCCTTCTCCGCCAGATCGGCCTGGAAGAAGGTCCCGACATTCTGCGCAGGAGGATGGATGTCGACAGCGATCACGTCGGCGCCCTGCTCCGCGGCGAGGTTTGCAGTGGCAGCGCCGATGCCAGACGAGGCGCCGGTCACGACGATGGTCTTTCCTTGAAGCACGGAATCCCTTTGGATAGAAAGCGGCATAGGTATGTCAGTCAAGCACGATGCGTCGCGTGCGAACGATCGCTTCCGATGCCACGACCTCGCGCTTTACGAACTGGCCGAACTCCTCGGAAGACATGGCCATGAACTGGAAGCCCAGGTCGCTGAAGCGCTTGGTCACCTTGGGCTGCGCGGTGACGTGAGAAATCTCTCCGTGCAGGCGCGCGATGAGGGGCGCTGGTGTCCCGGCCCGGACCACCACGCCCAGCCAGAGGGCCAGGTTCAGCGATGGCAAACCTGCTTCGGCGGTCGTTGGCACTTCGGGGAGTTGCGGCAGCCGCTTCGTTCCGCCCACGGCAAGCGCCTTGAGTTTGCCAGTGGTGACGTAGGGCAGTCCGGGTCCGATGCCATCGAACAGCAGGTCGACCTGCCCACCGAGCAGGTCGTTCATTGCGGGCGCGGACCCCTTGTACGGCACGTGATTGAACTGCCCACCCGTCTCGGCCTTGAGCATTTCGCCCAGCAGATGCCCCAGGCTGCCAGAGCCCTGTGACGCGTAGTTGAGTGGCCTCGTCTTGGCGCCCGCGACAAGGTCGGTCACGCTGTTGAATGGGCTGGTCTTGGGGACATACAGTGCCAGCGGCATCAGCATCAACGGCGCGACGGGCGTGATGTCGTTGATCGGATCGAAGCTGAAGTTGGGGTAGACGGCTTTGTTGATACCGAGCGTTGAGGTGTCACCGATCATCATGGTGTGACCGTCCGATGGCGCCCTCAGCAGCGCGGAAGCTGCGACCTGGCCACCCCCTCCGGGGCGGTTGTCCACCAGCACCGGACGACCAAGCCGTTCCGACATCACTTCCGCAATGGCGCGCGCCATCAGGTCGGCAGGGCCACCGGCGGGATAGGTGACGAGGATCGTCAACGGGCGCTTCGAGAAATCCTGCGCGTGCGCGCGGGGGAGGGCCGGGATGAGGGCCGCTGCGGCCATCCCCGCCAATACCGTTCTTCTGCTTATCGTGACTCGATTCACACGTCGTCTCCTCGTGGTGCTGGGTGCCGTACCGGGACGTCCCGGCTGATGTCCTTCCTTGGGGTGGACCCCTTGGTGCTTGATCGAATTCTTGGCTCGCGGCATCATTTCAGCAATGTCATATGGCAAATAGATCTAAACGTAAATCTTAATAATGGATACAAAACTGCTCTCTGTATTCGACGAGATCTACAAGACACGCAGCGTCTCGCGGGCCGGCGACAACCTCGGTGTCGCGCAGTCGTCCATCAGCATTTCGCTGGCCCGGTTGCGCCGTCACTTCGGCGACCCGCTTTTCGTGCGCACGTCCGATGGCATGCAGCCCACGCCGCATGCGACCTCGCTCGTCGTCCCCGTGCGCCAGGCGCTGGAGCTCCTGCGCGGCATCACGCGCCAGCAGGCAGCCTTCGATCCCTCGAAGGCAAGGCAGACCTTCAGGATCTGCATGACCGACATCACGCACCTGGCACTGCTGCCTGCGCTCATGAACAGGCTGTGCGATGTGGCAACCGGCGTGAACGTCGAGATCAGCCACATCTCGGCACAGACGCCCCGGATGCTGGAGTCCGGGGAAGCCGATCTGGCCGTGGGGTTCATGCCGCAGCTAGAGGCGGGCTTCTACCAGCAGAAATTGTTCGAGCAGGGCTTCGCCTGCGTGGTCCGCAGCGCGCATCCGCGCATCCGTTCGCGTTTCACGCAGGCCATGTTCAAGCGCGAGAACCATGTGCTGGTCACTGCACCGGGCACAGGCCAGAACCTGGTGGAAGAGGAACTGCAGCGTTTGGGCGTGCAGCGAAACGTGGCCTTGCGCCTGCCCAATTTCCTCGGCATCGGGGGGTTGGTCGCAAGCACCGATCTTGTCGTGACGGTACCGCGTCGGGTGGCGGAGACCCTCGTGAGCATCGCCGACGTGAAGGCGGTGCCACCACCTTTCACGCTACCGGTTTTCGCGGTCAAGCAGCACTGGCATGAGCGCTACCAGCAAGATCCTGCAAATCGGTGGCTGAGGTCGGTAATTTCGGATCTGTTTTTGGAGTAGAGCCGGAGCAATCAGCAGCTCCCGAGGCATTGGGGGTCTCTGTTCAGGTTACTGGAGCCAGCCTTGACATTGTGGGCCCGTGGCTGGCCGATGTGCCCTGATCAGAGTCATTAGCCGCGAGCAGCCTGGGCGGCTGCTTCGATCAACACAGGCCGATCGAGGGTCAGCGGCGCGCATGGCCGAACCACCTCCGGAGCCTGCCACTCGGCAGGGAGGCGCGCGCGATCCAACCTTGAATGGCCGGTCCGGCATGGGGCGACGGGTGGATCCGCCCCATTTGCGACATCGGCACCATCGGTTTATTCGTCGAAGAACTGACGTACCCGCCTGCTGGCCAGGATCGCATGACTTGAACCAACAGTGCTATGGGAATCCGGGGCGGTTCAAACGCGGTGACCTGTGGAACCAGGTTCAACAACGCCTGGCCAGCAACAAACAAGGCACCAAGACCAAGGCCCATGCGGCCAACCCCAGCCTGCTGGCTGGGAAACTGCAGGACGAGCTGGGCAGGCGCTTGATCCCATCCCACGCCCGAAAGGGCAATAAACGCTACCGGTACTACGTGACCCCGGTCGATGAACCGGGGGAAGCCGATCAAAGTCATCCAACAATTGAAGGGCCAGCATCCCCCGAACAAAAGCGTGGAGACCAGTGCTATTTCTGGCTGGGCCGCCGGCACGTCACGGTGGTGCTGGGCCATTGGCCCCGCATCGCCGCCCAGGCCGAGCGCCTGAACGGCCTGGTGGCGCGATTCCATGAGGCCGTGATCATTGGTGTGCGTTTCGCCTACGGCCTGCGCATCGCCGGCCCGGTGCTGATGGGGGCCGGCCCGATCGGCGCGCTCCGGTTCGCCACTTTCAATCTCATCGGCGCCGTGTTGTGGGCGGTGCTGGTGGGCGGCATCGGCTGGGTCTTCGGGCAGGCCGCCGAGTCCTTGCTGGGGAAGCTCCAGCGCATCGAAGGCTGGCTGCTGCTCGGGGCGGTGCTGGCCGTCGGGGTGGTCTGATGAGTGCGGCGGCGCAGGCACTCCAAACCATGACCCCGTATGCCCACCGGTGGCGCAGACAAAAACATCCACTGGCTCTGTTCACGACCTGGACTGTCCCCCTGATACCAGGCGCTTCTGGACTGCGGGCGAACCGCTTTGGTGGGTTGTGCTGACCTGCTGTTGACGGATCCGACCGGGGGCAGGTTGCCGGGCGGGCCGTGTGGTCGGCGGGGGTCGCAGCTGTCCATTGGGTGGCGCCATCAGGCCACGGCCTGTGGGTGTTCCGGCGTGGCAGCCGCGGGTCAGGCATGGCATCTGGGCAAAAACCGACCAGGCGTGACCGCCACATCCCCGCATTTGTACAACCCGCCGGCCTGCTACCGGTGCCATGTCGGTTGTGTTCTATCGCCTCCCGTCACTTGGAAATAACTTAGCGGCATGTTGTTTTCGCTTGCAGCGTCCCTCTCCTCAACCCCGAGGGCGCGGCGGATTTCGGCATCGTCGACACCGGTTTGCCACACAGCTGCAGACCGGGTGCCATTGTCCATCCATGTACCTGATTGGAGTCGCCATGAATCGCGGATTTGAAGTTGTCGCCCACACGTTCCGGTTGCCGTTGCTGGGCGTGGCCGCTGCGGGATTGTTGTGGAGCGCAGGCGCCAACGCCAAGGACGTCGTCAAGCTGGCCTTCATTGGCCCGCTGACCGGCTCCAACTCGGCGCACGGCCTGGGCGGCCGCAATGCGGCCGAGCTGGCGGTGAAGCTGCACAACGAGAAGCCAGGCGCCAAGTACACCTATGAGCTGGTGAGCCTGGACGACGAGTGCAAGCCCAACGTGGGTGTGCAGGTGGCCACCCGCGCCGCCACCGACAAGAGCATTCTGGCGGTCATTCCCCATTACTGTTCCGCCGTGGCCGTGGCCACCGTGGATGTGTACGAACGCTTCCAGGTACCGACCGTGGTCTGGGCCGCGGTGCATCCCGACGTGACCTATGGCAAGAAGACCACGGTGATGAACCGCGTCAGCGCCACGCTCATCAAGCAGAACGAGGTGGCGGCCAAATTCCTCACGGGCGACCAGGGCTACCGCCGCTGGGCTGCGGTGTACGACACCACCGACTACGGCAAGTCGATGTTCAAGTTCTTCGACCAATACCTCAAGCAGACACCGGGACAGATGGTGGCGAGTTTTGGCGTTGGGGTGGACCAGCAGGACTTCAACGCCGAGCTCACCAAGATCAAGGAACTCAAGCCCGACGTTGTCTATTTCGGCGGACTCACGCCCCTGGGCGTGCGGCTGATCAACCAGATGTCGCGCCTGGGCATCACGGCGCAGTTTCAGGGCACCTCCGGCATCGTGGGCGACAGCTTTCTGAAGGGCGCCGGACCGTTGGCCGAGGGGGTGGTGGCCATGTATGACAACCCGCCGGTTGAAAAGCTGCCCGGCGGCAAGTTCTTCGTGGAGCAGTACGCCAAGCAGAAGTACAACGAAACTTTCGAGGCCTACGGTCCCTATGCCTATACCGCCACCGCACTGGTGATGGACACGATCGACAAGGTGGGCACCGACCGCAAGAAGATCGCGGCCGCCCTGCGTGCGACCAAGGACTACGACGCCATCGTGGGCAAGGTCAGTTTCGATGAATACGGTCAGAACATCAACCCGGTGACCACCAGGTACGTGGTGCAGGACGGCAAGTGGATCGACTGGGATGAGAGTGAGTACAAGACCGGCAAGCGCAAGCTGGCCGGCCGTTGACAGGGCGACGGGCTCCGTCGAGGCGGGGGGCCCCAGCGCCTGTTCTCTGTATTTCACATGGCGCCACCCACTCGGCTGACGCCATCCGACAACCCTAGCCGAAATCCCAAAATGGACAATGGACTTATTGGACAGTACGTCTGGAACGGCGTGATGCTCGGTGTCATCTATGCGATGGTCGCCGTGGGCTTCACCCTGTTCTTCGGGGTGCTGGACGTCATCAAGTTTTCGCACGGCGACGTCATGACGCTGGGCGCGTTCACGGCGCTGGCGACTTACGCCGGCCTTCAGGCCGCAGGCGTGCAGTCACCCTGGGTGCAGCTGCTGATCGTGGTGCTGGTCTCCGTGGGCACGATGGGCCTGCTGGGCGCCCTGTTGGCGAGGTACCTCATCCTGCCTTTGCGCAATGCGCCGGCCTTCATGACGTTGCTGATCACGCTGATGGCCGGCACGGTGGTCCGCGAATCGATCCGGCTGTTCTACCCCAATGGCTCGAACCCCCAGTCGTTTCCCGCGCTGCTGCCCACCGGCAGTTACCAGTTCGGCAGCTTCGTGATGCGGGTGGACACGCTGATCCTCGTGGTGCTGGGCTTGGTGGTGATCTGGGGGATCCACATGTTGATCAACCACACCCGCCTGGGGCTGGCCATCCGCGCCGTGGCGCAGGACGGCGAGACCGCCCGGGTGATGGGCATCAATTTCCACTGGATCGTGCTGGCCACGTTTGCCCTGGGTTCGGGCCTGGCGGCCCTGGCCGGTGTGATGAACGGCCTCTACTACAGCGAAGCCTACTTCGGCAATGGGGTGATGCTGGCGGTGATCGGCTTCAGCGCGGCCGTGATCGGGGGGCTGGGCAACATCTACGGCGCCATCCTGGGGGGCTTCCTTTTCTCTGCCATCCAGAGCATGTCGGTGGTGATGCTGCCCTTGCCCAGCGCCTACAAGGAAGTGGTGGCCTTTGGCATGGTCATCGTGCTGCTGGCGATCAAGCCCACCGGGCTGATCGGCGAAAAAACCTCTGAAAGGGTATGACCGTGGTATCGGAACAAACTTCCCGTGGCAACGCTGCACTGGCCGTGGCCGGCGTTGCCCTGCTGACGGTGTTCTCCATTCTGGTGCTGCATGTGCATGACCAGTGGGCATTGCTCGTGGTGCTGGTGCTGGCCGCCGCGGTGGGCTGGGGTGCGCGCCGAGCGGGCCTGGCCGCCAGCGCCTCTCAGGCCCTCGCGCAGCGGCCGGCCTTGCTCAACAGCCTGGTGGTGATGGCATTTGTGGCCATCGTCGCCTTCTTCCATGAGGATCACTTCGTGCTGCTGCTGGTGGCCACGCTGCTGCTCTACGCCGTGGTCTGCATGGGCTTGAACCTGCAGATCGGCTACTGCGGCGTGATGAACTTTGCCGGCGCCGCCTTCTTCGGCACGGGGGCCTATACGGCGGCGGTGCTGGCCTCGCACACCGCCGTGCCGCATCTGCTGGTGCTGCTGGCTGGTGGCCTGGCGGCGGCGCTGATCGGTTCGGTGCTGCTGCTGCCGGTGCTGCGCACCCGGGGCCACTATGCGGCGCTGGTCACCATCGCCTTCGGCACCATGTTCCGATCTTTCCTGGAGGTGAACGACACCCTGGGGGGGCCTCAGGGCCTGCGGGTGCCCGCACTGAACCTGTTCGGCTGGGACTTGTCACAGGGACTGGAGATCGGTGGTATCTCGTTGTCCTTCTACGTGAACTACGTGGTGCTGGCCTTCTTTCTGACGGCACTGGTGTTCACTTTCACTCGGCGCATCGAGCGGTCGTGGGTGGGATTGAATTTCGATGCCATTCGCATCGACGAAACCGCCGCCGCGACCTTCGGCCTGAACATCGCCCGCTGGAAGATCACCGCCTTCATCTTCGGCAATTTCCTGGCCGGCGTCGCGGGTGCCTTCTTCGCGCTGATGACGGCCTTCGTGGCCCCCACAAACTTCACCTTCGCCGATTCGCTGGTGCTGCTGTCCATCGTGGTGCTGGGGGGCATCGGTAACCTCTGGGCCATCCTGCCGGCCGCCGCCATCGTGTTCCTGCTGCCCGAGAAGCTGCAGGCCATCCAGGAATACCGATTCCTGCTGTATTCGGCGGCGGTCATCCTGATCCTGCTGTTCCGCGCCGACGGCCTGTTCCCCCGGCGCCTGCGCAACCACCTCCCAGGCTGGAGCCGCAAATGAGCAAGCCCCTCGTTTTGAGCTGCGACAAGCTGACCAAGAAGTTCGGTGGACTCACGGCGCTCAACGCGCTGGATCTGTCCATCCACCGAGGCGATGTGCTGGGGTTGCTGGGTCCCAATGGGTCCGGGAAAACCACCTTCTTCAATGTGCTGACCGGTGTTTACCGTGCCAGCGGCGGCAGTCTGCACTTCGATGGCCGGGACATCACCGGGCTCAGCGCCCAGGAGGTGTACCGCGCGGGCATCACCCGCACCTTCCAGCGGTCGCGCCTGTGCCTGCCGCTGTCGGTGTTCGACAACATCATGGTGGGCAACCACAAGAACCTGGACCATGGCCTGTGGTTCAACCTAGTGCGTCGGCGCCAGCTGGAGCGGCAGATCCGTTCCAGCTGGAACGAGGCCCACGAGCTGGTGGCCACCTTCAGCAAGCCGCTGAGCCAGCGGCTGGATGAGCCGGCTGGTGCCGTCAACATGATCGACCGCCGCCGCATCGAGATCTGCCGTGCCCTTATCAGCAAGCCCCGCTTGCTGTTGCTGGACGAGCCCTCGGCCGGCATGACCCATGAGGAAACCCGCGAGCTGATGGACGACATCCTCGCGGTGCGCGAGCGCATCAAGGATCTGACGGTCGTGATCATCGAGCACGAGATGAACGTCATCGAACGCATCACCGACCGGTGCGTGGTTCTCAACTACGGACGCAAGCTGTGTGACGGCACCTACCGCGAGATCGCGGCCAACGCCGAAGTGCAGGAAGCCTACCTGGGGCAATCGTGATGAGCAAGAACATCGAACTCCGGTTGGAGAACATCTACACCGGCTACGACAAGGCCGACGTGTTGTCCGACGTTTCCATCACGGTCGAGCCCGGCAAGGTGACCTGTATCCTGGGCTCCAACGGCTCCGGCAAGTCGACGCTGATCCGCTCGATCCTGTCGCTGACACCGCCCCGCGCGGGCAAGGTGTGGTTTGGTGACCGGGACATCACCGGCCTGCCGACCCATCTCGTCAACCGGGCCGGTATAGCCTGCATACCGGAGGGCCGCAAGGTATTCCCCAAGATGACGGTGGAGGAGAACCTGCACGTGGGAGCCTACCAGGAGCGCAGCGCGGCGGTGATCCGCAAGCGACTGCAGGAGGTCTATGAAATCTTCCCGCGCCTGCAGGAACGCACCGACCAGCTCGGCGGCACCATGTCAGGCGGCGAGCAGGCCATGCTGTCCATCGGCCGTGGCCTGATGGCCGCGCCCGAGCTGTTGCTGATCGACGAGCCTTCGCTGGGGCTGTCGCCCTTGTTCGTCAAAGAGACCTTCAACGTCATCCAGCGCATCAACGAAATGGGCGTGACCGTGCTGCTGGTGGAGCAGAACGTGCACCAGACCCTGGCGGTGGCGCACTATGGCTATGTGCTGATGCAAGGGCGTGTGGTGGCACAGGCGCCCACCGAAGAGCTGCGCAACAATGCCGAGGTGCAGCAGGCGTACTTCGGCTGACGCGATGACCGCCAGTGTCTTCGACATCTTCACGGTAGGCATCGGTCCGTCCAGTTCCCACACCGTGGGGCCGATGATCGCCGCCCACCGTTTTGCCCATCGGTTGGCGCAGCAGGGTTGGTTGTCCAGGGTCAGGCAGCTGCGGGTGGAGCTGTATGGTTCGCTGGGGGCCACCGGGCGTGGCCATGGAACGGACAAGGCCGTGCTGCTGGGGCTGGAGGGCCAGCAGCCCGACAGCCTGGACCCGGAAACCGTGGCCACACGCCTGGCCGCCATCCGAAAAAGTGGTCAGCTCCTGCTGCTCGCGCGCCAACCCGTAGCTCGGGAGACCCAGGCACCCTGGCTGCACTTTCGCCGCGATACCCTGCCACGCCATCCCAATGGCATGAGGTTCCACGCCTTCGACGGCGCCGGCGACGCTGTCGTGGCCGATTACTACGCTGTGGGGGGCGGTGTCGTGGCATCGGACGATGAGCTGACGCTCCGTCCGGCCGCCGGTGCCACGGCCCCGCCGTTTCCGTTTCGCAGCGGGGCCGAGCTGGTTCAGCGGTGTCGCGATGCCGGCTTGAGTATTGCCCAACTGATTTACGAAAACGAACAGGCCTGGCGTCCCGCTGCCGAGGTGGTGGACGGTGTCCAGCGCATCCGTATCGTGATGGCGGAAACCATCGCCCGGGGTTGCCGCATCGATGGCGAACTGCCCGGCCCCCTGCGGGTGCGGCGGCGGGCGGCGGCGCTGCACCGGAAATTGATGTCGCGCTCGGAAGAGTCGCCCCGCGACCCGCTGTCGGCGCTGGACTGGGTGAACCTCTACGCCATGGCTGTCACCGAGGAGAACGCGGCGGGTGGACGCGTCGTGGCGGCACCTTCCAACGGGGCTGCTGGCGTGGTACCGGCCGTGCTGCAGTATTACCTCAAGTTCGTACCGGGTAGCAGCGAGGAGGGCAGCTTCAATTTCCTGCTCACCGCCGCGGCCATCGGCCTGATCTACAAGGCCAGCACCCCGATGTCGGGTGCTGAGCTCGGGTGCCAGGGCGAGGTGGGCGTGGCCTGCTCGATGGCTGCCGGTGCGCTGGCAGCGGTGTTGGGTGGAACGGTGGGCCAGGTCGAGCATGCCGCCCAGATCGGCATGGAGCACAACCTGGGCATGACCTGTGACCCGATGGGCGGACTGGTGCAGAACCCTTGTATCGAACGCAACGCCATGGGGGCCATCAAGGCCATCAATGCCGCACGCATGGCGCTGTGCGGAGAGCGGCAACAAGTGGTCTCTCTCGACAAGGTGATCCGAACCATGATGCAGACCGGTGCGGACATGAAGACCAAATACAAGGAAGCGTCACGCGGTGATTTGACTGTGAATGTCGTTGAATGCTGAGTGCCGGCCAGCGGTGACCAGACCGCGCCGGAGCGGGAAGACCCCCGCAACGCCATGGACGGGGCCGTGTCCCTTGGGCTCCGTCAGTGGAACTCGGTCCGCGCCGGGAAGACCTCGCGGTAATTGGTCACCGCGGGGCTGTCATTGGGGACGGTGAACAGGCCCGCGTCTTCAAGTGTCATCGCGTTCTGCTGGCGGTTCTGTTCGCGGAACACCTTGGGCGACTGGCCCGTGACCTTGCGAAATTCCCGGCCGAGGTGGGAGGCGTCCGAGAAGCCGCAGGCTGTCGCAATGTGCGAAATCGATTTGCCGCTGTTGGTCAGCAGCCAGGTCGCCGCGCGCAGCCGCAGCGAACGGGCGTAGTTCTGTGGACTTTGACCTGTGCAGGTCTTGAACAGCCGCTCCAGTTGGCGACTTGACATGTTGAGTTTCTGTGCCAGGTCCGTCATCTGCAGCCCGCCGGCCAGGTTTTGCTCCATCAGAAGCACCGCGCGGCGAATTTTTGGATGATCGCTGGGCTCGGTGCCGGGTGGATGAGGCTGGGGCGTTGTCACGTGGCTGAGCTCGTCCACTTGCAGGATGCGCAACGTCTTTTGCACCAACGAGGCGTGGAAGTGGCGCGACAGGATGGCGGCAGCCACATCGATGGAGGCCCGTCCGCCCGAACAGGTGATGCGCCGGCGGTCCATCACGAAGAGCCGGTCGGCCACCAGCCGCTTTTCGTCGCAGTCAGGAAAACGCTCCAAAAAATCCCAATAGTGGAACCAGCTCACGCACATCTTGTGGTTGTCCAGCACACCGGCGCGGTACAGCGCGAACGTACCGGTGCAGATGCCCACCAGGGTGGCATCGGTCTTCGCGGCGCGACGGATCTGCTCGAGCATGGCGTTGCCAGTCTGCTGGCCCTGGTGCAACAGGCCTCCGATGAACACGATGTAGTCAAAATGCTCGCGGGACTTCAAGACCGTCTCCAGCGTATCCCAGGGCAGTATGGCCACGCCACAGCTGGAGCGCACCGGCTCCATGGTTTCGCCCAGCACCTTCCACGTGCACCGAACCGGTTTGCTGAAGTCGCCCTCATCGGCGGTGAGGCGCAGCGTATCGATGAAGCCCGAGAAGGCCGTCATGGTGAAGTTTGCCAACGGCACGATGGCAAAGCGCAGGGGTACAGGTGCGGTGGATGGCATGAACTTCCTTGATTCGGAGCGGGCACTGATATGCAAGAAACGCGCCTGTCAGGCACCAGGCATTCGCGACGTCATGAGAGGCTCTTATCAGGCGTTCGCCTACCTCAGGGTTGTCGGATGCGTTCTAGCTTGGACATAGGCACTTTGGTCTACTAGACGCACAGTGTTGCCAAGCAGTCCACCCGTCATCCTTGCTCTCAAACCGGTTTTTCGTCATGCGGCCCGGAGTCTTCTCCAAAAAGCCTGTTGAAGGCAATACGGGCAAACGCTAGCCTGTGATCCAACCTATCTCGCCAACCCGAGCCAACCATCGAGAAAGAAACACATGAGCACTCTGCACCAGGACAGTGTGGTGATCGACGGCCTGATCATCTCCAAATGGGGTCGCCCCGTCTTTGAGGACATGCGGCGCGCCGGTCTCACCGCCGCCAACTGCACCGTCTCGGTGTGGGAGAACTTCACAAAGACCGTTGCCGGCATCGCGGAGATGAAGCGCATGGTGCGTGACAACAGCGATTTGCTGACCCTGGTGCGGGGGGTGGACGACATCCACCGCGCGCGCGCTCAAGGGCGCACCGGGATCATCCTGGGCTTCCAGAATGCCCATGCCTTCGAGGACAACCTCGACTACATCGAGGCATTTGCCGACATGGGTGTCCGGGTGGTGCAGCTCTGCTACAACACGCAGAATCTGATCGGCACCGGTTGTTATGAACGTGACGGCGGCCTGTCCGGCTTTGGGCACGAGGTGATCGCCGAGATGAACCGCGTGGGCATCATGGTCGACCTCTCGCATGTGGGGGGCAACACGTCCACCGAAGCCATCCTTGCTTCGAAAAAGCCGGTCTGTTACTCACATTGCCTGCCCTCGGGTTTGAAGGAGCATCCGCGCAACAAGAGCGACGAACAGCTGAGGTTCATCGCCGATCGGGGGGGCTTCATCGGGGTCACCATGTTCAGCCCCTTCCTGCGCCGGGGTATTGATGCCACGGTGGATGACTATGTGGAAGCCATCGACTACATCATCAACCTGGTGGGGGAGGATTGTGTGGGTATCGGTACCGACTTCACGCAAGGCTATGGAAAGCCCTTCTTCGAGTGGCTGACCCACGACAAGGGCAGCTACCGCCGCCTGACCGATTTCGGTACCGTGCAGAACCCCAAAGGCATCGAAACCATCGGCGAGTTGCCCAACCTCACCGCCGCGATGGAAAAGGCCGGATGGAGGGAGTCGCGCATCCGCAAGGTGATCGGTGCCAACTGGCTGCGCGTGTTCGGCGAAGTCTGGGCGGTTTGATCCGTCAGGAGGCCAACAACCATGCAACCCCAACTCCCTATCCAGGTCGATGCCGAGACCGGCGTCTGGACCACCGACGGTTTGCCGATGCTGTATGTGCCACGGCATTTTTTCGTCAACAACCATGTCGCGGTGGAACAGGCGCTTGGGCGCGACGCCTATGCACAGATCCTGTACCAGGCCGGGCACCAGTCTGCCTGGTACTGGTGCGACAAGGAAGCCGCCACCCATGGCCTGGCCGGGATGGCGGTTTTCCGCCACTACCTGAACCGCCTGTCCCAGCGGGGCTGGGGTCTGTTCGACTTCCTCGAGGTCGATGCCGCTCGTGCCAGTGCCCAGGTGCGGTTACGCCATTCGTCCATGGTGCTTGGGCGCCCGGGTGAGACCGGTCGGCTGTGCTACATGTTCAGCGGCTGGTTCGCGGGTGCCATGGACTGGGTCTCTGACCAGGCTGGCAATCCCTTGCGTGCCCAGAGCACCGAGAGCCAATGCCAGTGTGAGGATCCGACGCACACCCATTGTGTGTTCACGGTCAACGCTCGATCGGCATCCGGCGTGACGTGAATTCCACCGGAGCGGCTGCACATGCCGCCGCTCCGGGCTCATCGGCGATGTGATTTCAAGGCACGTGCTCCAGGAGCGGGCACGGGTGCGCCTGCGATCGCCCATCTGCCGACCGAACACGCGCTGCGTGAACCGATGTCCGGCGGCCACGACGATGTCCATCCATCCGAACCGACCCAAGAATCCGAGGAAAACACACCATGTTCAGTTACCGCGACCAATCTCTCCAAGCCTCCGACCCGGCCCTGTGGGCCATCGTCCAGCAAGAGCACCAGCGCCAGGAGCAGCACATCGAGCTGATCGCCAGCGAGAACTACACCTCACCGGCCGTGATGCAGGCCCAGGGCAGCCAGCTCACCAACAAGTACGCCGAAGGCTACCCGGGCCGCCGCTACTACGGGGGCTGCGAGTTCGTCGACCAGGCCGAGCAGCTGGCCATCGACCGTGTCAAGCAGCTCTTTGGGGCCGACCGCCACGGCTGGGCCGCCAACGTGCAGGCGCACTCGGGCGCGCAGGCCAACGAGGCCGTCTTCATGGCCTTCATGAAGCCGGGTGACACCTTCATGGGCATGAACCTGGCCGAAGGCGGCCACCTCTCGCACGGTATGGCGCTGAACATGTCGGGCAAGTGGTTCAACGTGGTGAGCTACGGCCTGAACGACAAAGAAGAGATCGACTACGACGCGATGGAGCGCAAGGCCCACGAATCGAAGCCGAAGATCATCATCGCCGGCGCCTCGGCCTACGCGCTGCGCATCGACTTCGAGCGCTTCGCCCAGGTCGCCAAGGACGTGGGCGCGCTGCTGATGGTGGACATGGCCCACTACGCCGGCCTGATCGCCGCCGGCGAGTACCCTAACCCGATCCCGCACGCAGACATCGTCACCAGCACCACGCACAAGAGCCTGCGCGGCCCGCGCGGCGGCATCATCCTGATGAAGCCCGAGCACGAGAAGGCGATCAACAGCGCCATCTTCCCCGGTCTGCAGGGCGGGCCGCTGATGCACGTTATCGCGGCCAAGGCGACGGCCTTCAAGGAAGCGCTGACGCCCGAATTCAAGGCCTACCAGCAGCAGGTGGTGAAGAACGCCGCCGCGCTGGCCGAAACGCTGGTGGCGCGTGGCCTGCGCATCGTCAGCGGCCGCACCGAAAGCCACGTGATGCTGGTGGACCTGCGTGCCAAGGGCATGACCGGCAAGGCCGCCGAAGCCCTGCTGGGCCAGGCCCACATCACGGTCAACAAGAACGCCATCCCCAACGATCCCGAGAAGCCGATGGTGACCAGCGGCGTGCGCCTTGGCTCGCCGGCCATGACCACGCGCGGTTTCAGGGAAGCCGAGGCCATCAAGTTGGGGCACCTGATCGCCGACCTGCTCGACAGCCCGGACGATGAAGCGGGAATAGCCCGCGTGCGCGCCGACGTGGCCCGGCTCACTGCGGCCTTCCCGGTCTACGGCTGAAACCCGGTACCCACCATGGCACTGAGCACCTTTGATCTGTTCAAGATCGGCATCGGGCCGAGCAGCTCGCACACCGTCGGCCCCATGCGCGCGGCGCTGTTGTTCGCGCAGGCCCTGCGCGACGGTGGCCTGCTGCCCGCCGTGCGGTCGGTGCGTTGCGAGCTATACGGCTCGCTGGGTGCCACCGGCAAGGGACACGGCAGCGACAAGGCCGTGCTGCTGGGCCTGGAAGGTGAAGCGCCCGACCTGATCGACCCCGACGTGATCGCGCCGCGCCTGCAGGCCCTGCGCGGGGCGCAGTCGCTGAACCTGCTGGGCACGCACCGCATCGCCTTCAACGAGCGCGAAGGGCTCAAGTTCCTGCGCAAGGCCTTGCCCTTCCACCCCAACGGCATGTGCCTGTTCGCCTTCGATGGCGGCGGCGCGACCCTGCTGGCAAAAACCTACTACTCCATCGGTGGTGGTTTTGTGATCCAGCAGAGCGAAGCGGGCGAACCCGCGCTGGTGCCCGACGCCACCGTCCTGCCACACCCCTTCACCACCGGCGACGAACTGCTGCGGCGCTGCACCGAGAGTGGGCTGAGCATCGCGCAGCTGATGTGGCGCAACGAACTGGCCTGGCGTGATGCCGACACGGTGCGCACGGGCTTGCTGAAAATCTGGTCCGTGATGCAGGCTTGCGTGAAGCGCGGCGTGGCGACCGAGGGCACGCTGCCCGGGGGGTTCCAGGTCAAGCGGCGGGCCGCCGAGCTGTACCGCTCGCTCACCGTGCAACCGGAAGCGGCGCTCAAGGACCCGTTGCAGGTGATGGACTGGATCAACCTCTACGCCCTGGCTGTCAACGAGGAAAACGCCGCCGGTGGCCGCGTGGTCACCGCGCCCACCAACGGCGCGGCCGGCATCGTGCCGGCGGTGCTGCACTACTACAGCCGCTTCGTGCCCGGTGCCCATGAGCAGGGCGTGATCGACTTCCTGCTGACGGCCGCCGCCATCGGCATCCTCTACAAGGAAAACGCCAGCATCAGCGGCGCCGAGGTCGGCTGCCAGGGCGAGGTCGGCGTGGCCTGCTCCATGGCGGCGGGTGCGCTCGCCCAGGTCATGGGCGGCACGCCCGAGCAGGTGGAAAACGCCGCCGAGATCGGCATGGAACACCACCTGGGCCTGACCTGCGACCCGGTGGGCGGCCTGGTGCAGATCCCCTGCATTGAGCGCAACGCCATCGCCTCGGTCAAGGCCATCAACGCCGCCCGCATGGCGCTGCGTGGCAACGGCACCCACTTCGTCAGCCTGGACAAGGTCATCAAGACCATGCGGCAGACGGGCGCGGACATGCTGACCAAATACAAGGAAACGTCCCGAGGCGGACTGGCCGTGAACATCGTCGAGTGCTGAAAGAGAAGAGAGAAGGACCCCCACCATGCAGAACTTTTCCATCTGGTCACTGCTGCGCAACAGCATGTCCTACCACGAAGGCTGGCAGAAGCAGTGGCGCTCGCCCGAACCCAAGCGCGAGTACGACGTCGTCGTGGTTGGGGCCGGCGGCCACGGCCTGGCCACCGCCTACTACCTGGCCAAGGAACACGGCGTGCGCAACATCGCCGTGATCGAAAAGGGCTACCTGGGTGGCGGCAACACGGCGCGCAACACCACCATCGTGCGCTCCAACTACCTGTGGGACGAGTCCACCGCCCTGTATGAGAAATCCATGCAGCTGTGGGAAGGCCTGTCGCAGGACCTGAACTACAACGTCATGTTCAGCCAGCGCGGCGTGCTCAACCTGGGCCACACGCTGCAGGAGATGCGAGACATCGAGCGCCGCGTCAATGCCAACCGCCTGAACGGCGTGGACGGCGAGGTGGTGACGCCGGCGCAGATCAAGGAAATGATCCCGTTCATCAACCTGAACACACGCTATCCCGTACTGGGCGCCTCGCTGCAGCGGCGCGGCGGCGTGGCCCGGCACGACGCGGTGGCCTGGGGCTTTGCGCGAGCGGCCGACGCGCACGGCGTCGACATCATCCAGAACTGCGAGGTCATCGGCATCGGCCGCGAGGATGGCCAGGTGACCGGCGTGGACACGGTCAAGGGTTTCATCAAGGCCAAGAAGGTCGCCATCGTCTCCGCCGGGCATTCCAGCGTGATCGCGAGCATGGCCGGCATCCGCCTGCCGATCGAGAGCAAGCCCCTGCAGGCGCTGGTGTCGGAGCCGCTCAAGCCTATCTTCCCCTGCGTGCTGATGAGCAACGCCATCCACGCCTACATCAGCCAGTCCGACAAGGGCGACCTGGTGATCGGCGCCGGCGTGGACCAGTACAACGGCTACGGGCAGCGCGGCAGCTATCACACCATCGAACACACGCTGCAGGCCATCGTCGAGATGTTCCCGATGTTCTCGCGCGTGCGCATGAATCGGCAGTGGGGCGGCATCGTGGACGTGTCGCCCGACGCCTGTCCCATCATCGGCCTCACGCCGGTCAAGGGCCTCTACATCAACTGCGGCTGGGGCACGGGTGGCTTCAAGGCCACGCCCGGCTCTGGCTGGGCCATGGCCCACACCGTGGCGCAGGACCGCCCGCACGAACTCAACGCATCGCTGTGCCTGGACCGTTTCTACAACGGCCACCTGATCGATGAACACGGCGCGGCCGGCGTCGCCCACTGAGCCACGGAGGAAAACCACCATGTTGCAAATCAACTGTCCCTGGTGCGGCACGCGCGCCGAGATCGAATTCACCTGTGGCGGCGAGGGCGGCATCGTGCGCCCGCTCGATTCGGAAGCGATGGACGACCGCCAGTGGGGCGACTACGTCTTCATGCGCGAGAACCCCAAGGGCCTGCACCACGAGCAGTGGCGCCACGCCAGCGGCTGCGGTCGCTGGTTCAACGCGCTGCGCCACACCGTGAACTACCGATTCGAAGCGACCTGGAAGATCGGCGAACCCGCGCCGGCCGAGGCCGCTGCCTACCTGAACCAAGGAGCTGCCCGATGAGCGCCCGTCTGTCCACCGGTGGCCGCGTCGACCGCCGCCGCTCCCTGAACTTCAGCTTCAACGGCCGCGCCTACCAGGGCCTGGAAGGCGACACCCTGGCCTCGGCCCTGCTGGCCAACGGCTTAAGCATGGTGGCCCGCAGCTGGAAGTACCACCGCCCGCGTGGCATCCTGTCGGCCGGCGTCGAGGAACCCAATGCGCTGGTGCAGCTGTTCGACGGTGCCCGCACCGTGCCCAACGCACGCATGACCGAGGTGGCGCTGGTGAACGGCCTGAGCGCCCGCTCCATCCACGCCAAGCCCAGCATCGAGTTCGACACCGGCGCGGTCAACGGCTGGTTCTCGCGCCTGATTCCGGCCGGCTTCTACTACAAGACCTTCATGGCGTCGCAGGCCGCGTGGCACTTCTTCGAGAAGCACATCCGCGCCGCCAGCGGCCTGGGCGTGTCGCCGACCGAACACGACCCCGACCGCTACGACAAGCGCTACGCGCACTGCGATGTGCTGGTGGTCGGTGCCGGCATCGCCGGCCTGACGGCGGCGCTGACCGCGGCCCGTGCCGGTGCCCGCGTGGTGCTGTGCGACGAACAGGCGGAGGCCGGAGGCTGGTTGCTCTCCAGCGACGAATCCGTCGACGGCCAGCCGGCCGCCCAGTGGGTGGCCCAGGCGCTGAACGAGCTGGCCGCGCTGTCCGACGTGACCGTGCTGCCGCGAACCACCGCCTTCGGCTACCAGGACCACGATCTGGTCACGCTGGTCGAGCGCCGTGGTGATCACCTGCCGGCCGACCAGGCCCCGGTGTTCCGCGAGCGCCTGTGGCGCGTGCGGGCCAGGCAGGTGGTGATCGCCACCGGCGCACACGAGCGCCCGCTGGTGTTCGGCAACAACGACCTGCCGGGCACCATGCTGGCCGGTGCGGTGTCCACCTACATCCGCCGCTACGCGGTGCTGCCCGGCCGCAACGCCGTGGTCTTCACCAACAACGACGCCGGCTACGACGCGGCGCTGGCGCTCCAGGCGGCCGGTGCCAGCGTGCAGGTGGTCGATGCGCGCGCGCAACCTTCGGGCTCGCTGAGCCAGAAGGCCAAGGCACAGGGAATCACCGTGCTGGCCGGCCATGTCGTCACCGAAGCCCGCGGCGGTAAGCGTGTGAGCGCCGTGGTGGTGCAGGCCATCGACGGCCAGGACCGGCTCAGTGGCTCCGTGCGTGAGATCGCTTGTGATCTGGTCGCCCTGTCGGGCGGCGTCAGCCCAGTGATCCACCTGCAGTGCCAGGCGGGCAGCAAGGCGGTGTGGAGCGATGCACAGGCCGCCTTCCTGCCGGGCGCGCCGGCGCAATCGGAAATGTCCGCTGGTGCTTGCGCCGGCCAGCTCACGCTCAAGGCCTGTGCCGAGGGGGGGGCGGCCGCCGGTGCCCAGGCGCTCAAGGTGTTGGGCCTGTCGGCCAACGCGGCGGCTCCGGCCGTGGCGGTGCAGGACGCGGGCAGCATCCGTGCGCTGTGGCTGGTGCCGCACGCCAGGCCGGTGAGCCGCGCGCCCAAGCAGTTCGTCGATCTGCAGAACGATGTGGCCGCGTCCGACATCCACCTCGCGGTGCGCGAAGGTTTCGAGTCCATCGAACACGTCAAGCGCTACACCGCCATGGGCTTCGGCACCGACCAGGGCAAGACTGGCAACATTAACGGCATGGGCATAGTCGCCCTGGCGCTGGGCAAGTCGATTCCGCAGGTCGGGACCACCACCTTCCGTCCCAACTACACGCCGGTGACCTTCGGCGCCGTGGCAGGCCTGGAGCTGGGCGAGGCCTTCGACCCGGTCCGCACCACCACCATGCACGCTTGGCACGTGAAGCAGGGCGCGCTGTTCGAGGACGTGGGCCAGTGGAAACGCCCTTGGTACTACCCCAGGCCCGGCGAGGACCTGCACGCGGCGGTGGCGCGCGAGACGCTGGCGGTGCGCAACGGCGTCGGCACACTGGACGGCTCGACCCTGGGCAAGATCGACATCCAGGGCCCGGATGCGAGCGTGCTGCTCAACTGGGTCTACAGCAACGCCTGGTCCAAGCTGGAGGTCGGCAAGTGCCGCTACGGCCTGATGCTGGACGAAAACGGCATGGTGTTCGACGATGGCGTGACCGTGCGCCTGGCCGAGAACCACTACCTGATGCATACCACCTCGGGCGGCGCGGCGCGCGTGCTGGCCTGGATGGAGCGCTGGCTGCAGACCGAGTGGCCACACCTCAAGGTCTACCTGACCAGCGCGACCGACCACTGGTCGACGTCCATCGTCGCCGGCCCCAAGAGCCGCGCCGTGCTGCAGAAGATCTGCAAGGACGTGGATTTCGACGACACGGCCTTTCCCTTCATGTCCTACCGCGAAGGCACGGTGGCCGGCGCGAATGGGGACAAAGTCCGGGCCCGCATCATGCGCATCAGCTTCTCGGGCGAGCGCTGCTACGAAGTCAACGTGGCGGCCAACGACGGCCTGAAGGTCTGGGAGGCGATCCACGCCGCGGGGGCCGAATTCAACATCACCCCCTATGGCACCGAAACCATGCACGTGCTGCGCGCCGAGAAGGGCTACATCATCATCGGCCAGGACACTGACGGCTCCGTCACGCCCATGGACCTGGGCATGGGCGGCCTGGTCACCAAGACCAAGGACTGCCTGGGCAAACGCTCGCTGACCCGCGAAGACACGGTGCGCACCGACCGCAAGCAGCTGGTCGGCCTGCTGCCGGATGACCCCAAGGTCGTGCTGACCGAGGGCGCGCAGATCCTCAACGAGGCACCCACCGGCCCGACCGCGCCCATGGTTGGCCATGTGACGTCCAGCTACATGAGTCCGACGCTGGGCCACTCCATCGCCATGGCCCTGGTCAAGGGTGGTCTGAACCGCATGGGCGAGAAGGTCTGCATCTTCCAGGGTGGACCCAACGGCGTTGTTGTTCACACCGCCACCATCACCAGCCCGGTCTTCTTCGATCCCAAAGCGGAGCGCCAAAATGCTTGAATCCCTTCAGCGCCCCGTGGCGCCCATGGGCCGCGTGCCCACCACGCGGGCCTCGACCGAACAGTCCCTGCTGGCCGGCTGGCGCCATGGCCTGGCCATCCTCAACCTGCGCGGCAACCCCGACGACGCGGCCTTCCGCGATGGCGTGTTGCAGGCCCTCGGCCTGGCGTTGCCCACGCAGGCCTGCACCAGCGTGGCCAGCGAGACACACCGCCTAGTCTGGGTCGGGCCGGACGACTGGTTCGTCATCGGGCCAAAGGGGACGGCCGATGCCATCGAGGCCCGGCTGCGCCAGGCCCTGGCCGGGCAGCATTTCGCCGTCACCGACGTCAGCAGCGGCTACACCGTGCTGCACCTGAGCGGCCAGCCTGTGCGCGAGGTGCTGGCCCAGGGCTGTCCGCTGGACCTGCATCCGCGCGTGTTCGGTCCGGGCACGGCCGCCGGTTCCGTCTTCTTCAAGGCCTCGGTGTGGCTGTGGCAGACCGACGGGGCGCCGGTCTACGAGGTGCTGGTGCGCCACAGCTTCCGCGGCTACGTGTGGCTGATGCTGGAGCGTTGCACATCCGAGTGTGGTCTGGTGACCCGGCGTTTCCCATGAACGCGACCTGGACCGTCAGGATCGAGCGCCTGGAAACCCAGTTGCCGGTGGGCATCTACGCCCATGAGCAGGACGCGCAGCCGGTGTGGGTCAGCCTGACCGCCACCGGCGAGGCCAGTGCGGCACCCGGTTCGCTGGACGAGTGTTTTGACTACGAGCCGCTGTGCCGCTGGTTGACACAGGTGTGGCCGGCCACCCCGCACACCCCGTTGCTGGAGACCCGCGTCAACCAGGTCATGGCCTTCGTCTTTGCGGCGGACCCACGGGTCCACAAGGTCTGGGTCGGCTTGTACAAGCAACGCGTCAGCCAGCAGGCGCTGGCCGTTGGCATGGAGCGCGCGGCTTCACGCACCGAGTTCGAGGCCCTGCGCCTGTCGGCGGTCGACACAGCCGCCATGCTTCAAACGCTCACGCAAGAAGGGGAAAGCCATGCCAGTCTCGCCCAATGACATCGCCCGTTATGTGTTGACCCTGGCCGTGGCCAGCGAGCGTGGACAGGTGGCCGCCATGGTGGCGCTGCTGGAGCAGCATGGCGCCTACATCGAGGAGTTCGCGGTGTTCGACGACGCGCTGGTCTCTCGCTTCTACGTGCGCATCGTGTTCCGACTGGAAGGGGAGAGGGCCACCGGCATCGGGGCCCTGCGCGAGGCCTATGCCCGGCTGATGGACGGCTTCGACGGCGCGGAGGGGGCCATCCACGATCTGAGCCGGCCCACGCGGGTGATGATCATGGTGTCCAAGGCCGACCACTGCCTGCGCGACCTGCTGGCCCAGTGGCGTCGCAAGGAGCTGAACATGGACATCGTCGCGGTGGTGTCCAACCACGCCGACCTGGGGTCGCTGGCCACGGCAGAAGGCATTCCATTCCACCACCTGCCGATCACCGCTGACACCAAGCCGCAGCAGGAAGCGGCGCTGATGGCCCGCATTGGGCAGCACGAAGCCGAGCTGGTGGTGCTGGCGCGCTACATGCAGGTGCTGTCGGAGGACATGTGCGAGAAGCTGGCCGGCCGCGTCATCAACATCCACCATTCCTTTCTGCCTGGCTTCAAAGGCGCCCGGCCTTATGAGCAGGCGCACGCCCGTGGCGTGAAGTTGATCGGCGCCACGGCCCACTTCGCCACCAGCGATCTGGACGAAGGCCCCATCATCGAACAGGCCCTGGAGCGCGTGGACCACGCCTACAGCCCCGAGCAACTGCTCAGCACGGGGCGCAGTGTTGAATGCCTTGCGCTCAGCCGTGCGCTCCGATTTGTGCTGGAACACAGGGTGTTCATCAACGGGCTGCGGACAGTCGTCCTCAGGTGACGGGTGTCGAGGGCGCGGGCACGGGCACAAAGGTCATTTTGATGGCTCGCTGCCGAAGGGCAGGCGGCACAAAGGCTTCGTGAAAGCCCATATGGACCGCCCAGGCCCGTTCGAGCCGCGGTCTGCTTGAGGACATCGGCCTCGTCATCCCGCAGGCCATGGTGGGTTCACGCCTTCGCGGCCTGGTGCCCCAGCCTCTTGGAAATTTCAGCCGCGCAGCTCTTGATCACCTCCATGACCTGTACCTCGCAGAAGAAGCGGATGTGCCAGTGGATGTCGCGCCCCCGGATGCCGACGTGCTCGACGTAGGCGTGGATGGTGGGATGAAGGGGGGCGGTCTCGTTTTCTTTCCGGGAGCACGGACCCTCACACCATCGTGGATCGCCGCCAGTCCGTGATCCACGCCAGCATCTGGTCCGCCGGCATGGGCGAGATGGGGGGAGCTGCGTGGTACTCTTGCGTATGGATTCATCAGCACACCGGGGATAGATGCTCCAGTAACAGTCGTTCTGGCTGGGCGAGCGCATCGAAATCCAATGTTGCGTTCACTGATTCGAAAGTGAAACGAACGCCACCTCCAACGCATGGCGAAAGTGGGGCCCGATCTGTTTGGTCGCCATCGCGAGGTCCAAGCCGGCGCGCGCCAAACGGATAGCGGCATCGAAACTCGCCACGACGGCTCAGCAGCGCTTCAACCGTTCGTGGCCTGGATTGTTCCGCGTTTATGCGGCTTTGAAAGTAGCTGTGCGGTCCTTCCTGGGGACGTTTCTCTCAGGATGTCACCAGCCGTCATTAGAACCAGGCTCAGTCAGGCAAGTCCAAACGATTTCCTTAGGCCCTTTCCGACAGGACCAGCGGGCATGAAGCGACGCAGCTTGGACAGGATCGAGGCCTCGCCTTTGGGCGTATGACGCATCTTCCATGCACCCAAGGCGGCATCGACGATTGTGGTGGCAACCCCCTCGGGCTCGGGTGCATTTCGAACGTTGTTCTGAATTGCCTGGGCGACGACACCCAGCTCCTTGTTGTAGTCAGGGATTCTGGATTCGGTTTGCGGCGCGTTGAGATCGAGGTTCGTTTTGGTGAAGGAAGGTTCGACAAGTGCGACGCGAACGCCGAACTGACGCACCTCGTGGTCCAGCGTCTCGGAAAGTCCTTCCACGGCATGTTTGGAGGCTGAATAGAGCGCCATGTAAGGCGCTGGCAGAAAGCCCAGTACCGAGC
>NZ_JASATI010000049.1:0-37380 GCF_038440225.1 Hydrogenophaga sp. OTU3427
TGGCTGAGTCTCGCCGTACATAGACTCCGGCGAGTGGGGCATTGACGATATGTTGGATACAACGCCCCCGAACGCATCAGTTTAGTTTTGAACAATCTCCATGCTGGGCGGGAGCCTTGCCCCCGTGAGCCTGGTGGCATGGGTGGATTTTCGCAAGGCCAGTTTTCTCGGGTGAGGAAATTGCGCACCCAGCCATCATCATGACGCCGGAGAGCAGTGCGGTAGAAATTACAAGTCTGGTTCTCATGCTTCGTGGCTTGTCAAGCTGTTCGTCGTGGAAAATTGGGTCGTGTCGATAGTTCATGACGAGAGATTTTTGGACTCGATTGTTTATTCACTGTTTCACGTCAATAAAAAGTCAAGCGACGCAGGGTTGGGATTGAGCGCAATTTAGACATGTAATTCAAGAGATGCACATTGACCCGGAACTCACTTTGTGAGGGTTCGTGGAAGGTGTGCAGGCTTGTCTTGCCTCATTGCTCGCCAGACAGCGGCACCCAGCCAGTACGGCGTGCTTTTTCCAGCTCCGCAATCACCTCAGTCCTCGACTTTGATGGGCCGTCAACCTTGCCGGGCAACGGTATCCCTCGCTGAAGGAGCGCCAGAGTGCCGTCCTTGCGCGCGGCCTCAATTTCAGCTCGCACTGCTGCACGGGTTAGCGTCGAGGCGACATGATCAGGGTGAAATGTTAAGCCAGCTTCACCACCCACGTCGTGGGTCAATGAATTGGCTTGAGCAGCCAACGGCATGATCATTACAAGGCTGACGGCGAGAGAAAACTTTTGCAGCGCGTTCATATATGTCCTTTGAATCAGAGATGGGGGCGAGCTGACTTGCGGCTATTGCCGAAAGGCGTCGCCATCGTATGAAGTTTCCACTGTCAGAACTCGGACAAGAAAATGACAATTCAGACAGGTTGATCTGTGGCCCCTTTTCGCTTCCTACAATCAGCCTCTATGAAGATTCTGGTCATCGAAGATGAGATCCGGCTTGCTGCCTACCTCCAAAAAGGCTTGTCCGAGGAGGGGTATGTTGTTGAAGTGGCTCACAACGGCGTCGATGGATTGCACCTGGCGATGGAGGGTCAATGCGACTTGGTGATACTTGACGGCATGTTGCCGGCCCTGGATGGCTTGAGTCTTTTGACGGCCCTGCGTCACACCAAATCCATACCGGTGCTGATGCTGACGGCACGCGGTCGGGTTGAGGACAGGGTGCAGGGTCTGAGGGCGGGGGCAGACGACTACCTGGTCAAGCCGTTTGCCTTTTCCGAGTTGGTCGCGCGTATCGAAGTTCTGCTTCGACGACACCACCCGCTGAGCGCGCCAGCGGTTCATCTGCTGGTGATGGGTGATCTTGAGCTGGACTTGCTGCGCCGCAAGGCGAGTCGAGGCGGCCAGCGGCTGGACCTCACCGCCAAGGAGTTCAAGCTGCTGGCCCTGCTACTTCGCAGGCAGGGCGAGGTGTTGAGCCGGACCGAAATCGCCGAGCAAGTCTGGGATGCCAACTTCGACCACGGCACCAATGTCATTGATGTGGCCATACGGCGCTTGCGAAACAAACTCGATGGCCCATACCCGACACAGCTTTTGCACACAGCCCGGGGCGTGGGGTATGTGCTTGAGGAGCGTGCCCAGTGAAGCCTGTTTTGTCGCTCGGGCTTCGTCTTTCACGGTGGCTCATGGCGCTGAGTTTCGCAGGATTGGCTGCGGTGTGCGCCATCGTGTATGCGGCAACGTCCTACAGCTTCACCATTCAACAAGACGAGCTTTTGCAACAAAAGGCGACGCAAGTGCGCCACCTTCTGGCCGAGACCATGTCAAATGCCGACCCGGCACTGTTGCAACACAAGCTGGATGATTTCCTGGTCGGTCATGTGAACCTCTGGCTCAGCTTGCAGGATCGAGATGGGCGTCTTCACTACGAAAAGCGCCCAGCCCCCATTCCGACCGAGAACTTGCGAACGTTGCGTTTCGAGGTTGTGTCTACCGAGCTGTCTGACGGGCAGTTGGAAGCAACGCTGACTCTGGACACGCGGGATGAGCAACGGTTGTTGCACAAGGTCGGAATGATTCTGGTGGCAGCGGCTGCATGTGGCGTCGGAGTGATCGGCGCTGGTGGCTTCTTCCTTGTGCGCGCAGGGCTAAGGCCCGTGCAGCATTTGGCTGACCAGACGGCCAGACTGGCTGCCGATACCCTCCACCATCGGCTGGACGGCTCAGCGCAACCAGCCGAGCTGGTTCCACTGGTCACTCAGTTCAACGAGCTTCTGACCCGGCTGGAGCACGCCTACGAGCAATCAGAAAACTTCAATGCCGACGTCGCGCACGAGCTTTGTACGCCATTGACCACGCTCATTACAAGCGCAGAGGTCGCGTTGCGCAAACCACGCGACAACCAGGAACTGCGCGAGGTGCTTGCTGCCAACCTCGAAGACCTACAGCGCATGGCCAGCATCGTCCAAGACATGCTCTTTTTGTCGCGAGCGGATTGCGGTGCATTGGCGCGCAGGGTCGCTGTGGGAAGTCTTGCTGCAATTGCCTCGGACGTGGCCGAGTTTCATGAGGACGCAATGGAAGCAGCCGGTCTGGCGCTCAAAATCGTTGGTGACGGGGCTGGTGAGTTCGATGTTGGGCTCCTGAACCGAGCGCTATCCAACCTGGTGAGCAATGCCACCCGATTCGCGGACCGTGGAACTGCTGTGGAAATTTACATTGCCCTGTCGGATGAAGAGGCACGCCTGACGGTGGTCAATCGTGGCATCGCCATAGACCCCAAGCACGTGCCCCATATTTTTGATCGTTTTTACCGCGCAGACATCGCCAGAGCGGGCTCGGTACAGAACCACGGGCTTGGCCTGGCGATTGTCGCGGCCATCGCGCGCATGCATGGCGGGCAGGTATTTGCCCGCTCTGAGAACGGTTTGACATCGGTGGGCTTGACGCTCAAACGCCACATGCAAACCGACATGGAGGACAGCTGACCATGGAGCGAGCCCATGTGCCGCGATGGCAAGACCCTACAAGCCAGCGAAGCGCTGGTGAAGCCCGAAACAGGGTTGTAGCACCTGCGGCTAGACTCATGGGCATGCGCCGTTTTTTCGTCATCCTCTTGCTCGCTTTGTTGCCGTTCCAGTTCAGCTGGGCGGCAGTGGCGTCGTACTGCGGGCATGAAACCCAGGTGGGCGCAACGCACTTGGGGCACCATGAGCATCAGCATCAAGAAGACGTCAGTTTCGGTGATTATCTTGACACTGGTTTGTCCGGCACGGACGATGCCGGCGCGAATGGCACGGCACCTGGGGGCACCGATCTGGATTGTGGGCATTGCCACGGCTACTGCAGTGTGATGTTGATCGCGCCTCCTCATATACCCGCAGCCTTCTCTGCAGCGCCACCCAAAATCACACGTGATGAAGGGGGTGCGTCTCACGCACCAACCCAGCCCGATAGACCCCAGTGGTCAAGTCTCGCCTGATCGGCGAGACGGGTTACTTCTTCCTCTGAAGCCCGTTCGCGCCTGAGCGCGCAGCAAGACGCTGCCGCTCCGGGCTCGACGCGACCGTTGGGTCGCTGCTTGCCGATCTCCTGTGGATTGTTTTCAACACTGGAGCATCGGATGACATTTGGATCTCGAACGAAGAGTTGGCGGCTGCATGGCGGCCTGGTGGTAACTGCTATCTTTTGCAGTGCAGCAGCGCAAGCGCAGTCCCCAGCCGTGGTCACCACACCCGCGAAGGCAGCGGCACCACAAAACCTGCAGCAAGTATTTGAGGCTGCTTGGGCTCGCCAGCCCGAGGCACTGACCCTGCCGTCGCGACGTGATGCCGCCCGGGCGCAGCAAAGTGCCGCGCAGGCTTGGACGCCTGAACCTGCGGCCCTGGAAATGGGCTACAAAACCGACCGACTCAACCGCAACCAGGGTGCAAGCGAGATCGAGGTGGGTGTTTCGGTGCCCCTCTGGTTGCCTCGCGAGCGTGCGCAAAGTGCCGCACTCTCAGATGCGGAGGCGGTAGCCCTTGAAAGCAGGACCATGGCCGCGAAACTGCGCATTGCTGCCACCGTCCGCGACGCGTGGTGGCAGTGGCAGCGCGCACGCATCGAAGTCGACATCGCGCGCGACCAGCTCAAAAACACGCAGCAAATTGCTGCTGACGTGGAACGGCGCACCAGGGCGGGCGATTTGGCCCGCTCAGACCAGCACCAAGCGCAGGGAGCTGTTGCTGGCGCGCAAGCCCATCTTGCACAGGCTGAAGCCAGTTTCTCTGCAGCCCGGCAGCAATTGCAGGCGCTTGCAGGTGTCGCACCAGTTGCAGGCGATATTGATGGGGGTGGTGTGGAGCAAGACCCCAGCACCGCTATGTCTCTGGCTGAAACGCACGCCGCAGTCCAAGAGCTGAAGGACAAGGTGGTGGTGGCTGAGCGAAGTGCAGCACTCACAGCGATCCAGTCCCGCGCCAACCCCGAAGTGACGCTCACGACCACGCGGGATCGCGGTGCTTTCGGGGAAGCCTCGCAGCAAACCTTTGCGCTGGGTGTGCGCATTCCGTTTGGTGGTGGCGCGCGCCACCATGCGCGGACTGCTCAAGCCCTTGCTGACGCCATGGAGGTTCAAGCCCAACTCGGACTGGAACGAGAGCGGCTGTCCGCTGAGCAAGAAGCTGCCCGGGTGCGGGTTGAGGCAGCCCGCACACAGCTTGCAGCTGCCGAACAACGCGCATCACTTGCGCGCGAATCCCGTGGCTTCTTTGACAAGTCTTTCCGCCTGGGTGAAACAGACCTGCCCACACGGTTGCGCATTGAAGCCGAGGCTGCCGATGCTGAGCGCCAAGTGGCGCTCATCCGCATCGAACTGGCAGCAGCCATATCCACGAAACGACAGGCGCTTGGTCTGCTGCCCCAGTGACGTGCAGTTGGCCTGGTCCTTTTGCAGCCATTCATTCATTTCAGAAAACCTCCATGAAATACCTCAAATTTTCGTATGCACTGTTGTGCGCAGCGCTCTTCTCCACAGCGCCCGCCTGGGCCGGTGAAGGTCATGACCACGGTGAAGCCGCACCTGCAGCGGTCGGCCAAGCGCTGCCACGTTTTTCTGCGGTTTCAGAGACCTTCGAGCTTGTGGGCGTTCTCAGCGGCAAACAGATCACCCTCTACCTGGATCGATTCAGCGACAACAGCCCGGTCCGCGACGCGCAAATCGAACTCGAAATCGGCAGCGCCAAATTCAAAGCCGACAAACAAGGTGAAGACGAATACGAGGTCGTGTTGTCGGAGGCTCCCAAGCCCGGTGTCCTTGCTGTCACTGCAACGGTAACAGCCGGCAACGAGGTCGATCTTCTTGCGGGTGAACTTGACATCCACGAGGAGGCACATTCAGAGGAAGTCCAGGCGGCGCAGCCCTGGACGAAATACGCCGGTTGGGTAGCCGCAGGCATCGCTGTACTTGCCTTCGTGTTTGTGGGTGCGCGGCGCATGTTTGGCGCACGCAGCGTTCGCGTGGGAGGTGCAGCATGAAGCGCACGCTCATCACCACCAGCCTGGGACTCTTCATCGCGTTGTCCAGCCTCACCTCTGTCCATGCGGGTGAGGGACATGATCACGGTGACGCACCTGCGACGCCCAGCGCCAACGGGCCTCAGCGCCAACCGGACGGCAGTGTTTTTCTGCCAAAACCTGCTCAGCGCCAGCTGGGGGTCAGAACCGTTGTCACAGAGGCTGCCGAACTGCCCCGGACGCTGGAGTTGGGCGCCAAAGTGCTGATGGACCCCAACGCAGGTGGAAAGGTGCAGGCATTGAACGCCGGTCGCATTGAACCTGGTCCGCGCGGATTACCCAACCCAGGGCAAACTGTCCGCAAAGGTGAGGTGCTGGCATACGTTGCTTCGTCGGCAGCGCCCATTGAGCGTTCCAACCAGGCTGCACAGTTAGCTGAACTGCGGGCAGCCAAAGCGCTGGCGGACAAACGCCTGGCGCGTTTGCAGGAGTTGTCTGATACGGTGCCACGCAAAGAAATCGAAGCGGTTGAGAGCGAGTCTGCCAGCCTGTCGGCACGCATCGCGGCTGTCGGCGGCGGTCTGTCCAGTCGCGAAGCGCTGGTTGCCCCAGTCTCCGGCGTGATCGCGTCTGCAAACGTGGTCGCCGGTCAAGTGGTTGATGCGCGGGAGTTGGTTTTCGAGATCGTGGACCCCACACGTCTGCGAATTGAAGCCCTGGCGTTCGATGCCGCTGTTGCCAGCAACATTGGCGGTGCCACTGTGGCAGTCGGTGAGCAGCGCATCCCTCTGGCGTTCATCGGTGCGTCGCGCAGCTTGCGCGAGCAGGCCCTGCCCTTGGCGTTTCGTGCTCAGGGCGCAGCCCTCGACCAATTGGCCGTTGGACAGCCGGTACGCGTGTTTGTCCAGACCAAGGACAAGGTCAAAGGCATTGCCGTTCCAGTGGCCGCACTGATGAAGAATCCAGCCAACCAGACGGTGGTCTGGGTCAAGACCGGGCCAGAGCGATTTGAACCTCGCCCTGTCACAACAGAACCGCTGGATGGTGTCAACGCTGCCGTCACATCGGGTCTGACTTCCGGCGACCGTGTCGCGACCCAAGGTGCCACCTTGATCAACCAGGTACGCTGACATGTTCAAGTGGTTACTCGATAACAGCCTGACCAATCGGCTGCTGGTGATCATCGCCAGCGTGGTTCTGATGGCTTACGGCGCATTCACTCTGTCCACCACCCCGGTGGATGTGTTTCCCGACCTCAACAAGCCGACCGTTACCATCATGACCGAGGCCGGTGGCATGGCCGCCGAAGAGGTGGAGCAGCTCATCACCTTCCCGCTCGAAACGACCATGAACGGTCTGCCCGGCGTGGAGTCGGTGCGGTCCACGTCGTCGGCTGGCTTGTCTTTTCTCTACGTCACATTCGACTGGAGCACCGACATCTTCCGCGCACGGCAATTGGTGTCGGAGCGCCTGTCTTCGATGGAGGAAGGTATTGCCGAAGGAGTCGTTCCGCGCATGGGCCCGATCAGCTCCATCATGGGCGAAATCATGCAGATTGCCATCCCAGTTGATCCGAGCAAGATCAGCTCCATGGCGGTGCGCGAATACGCCGACTGGGTATTGCGGCCTCGGCTGCTCTCTGTCCCCGGTGTGGCTCAAGTTATCCCCATCGGTGGCGAGGTCAGGCAGTTCCAGGTGCAACCCAACACCACTCGCATGGCGGAATTGGGTATCACGCATGAGCAGCTTGAGGCAGCCTTGAAGGGCTACTCCAGCAACACATCGGGCGGCTTTCTTGAGCTCAACGGGCGCGAGTACCTGATCCGCAACCTGGGCCGCACCTCGCTGTTGGAGGACCTGAGCAATCTGGCATTGACCGCCAAGGACGGGCAACCCATCCTCCTTCGTCAGATAGCCGAGGTGACGTTTGCAGCGGCGCTCAAGCGCGGCGATGCTGGCTTTGAAGGCAAGCCTGCCGTGATCCTTGGCATCCAGAAGCAACCGACCGCCGACACCATCGCGCTCACGAAGTCCATTGAGGACGCACTGGTGGGGCTGAAGGCTTCGCTGCCGGCCGGCATGGAGGCCCCACGAGTCACTTTCCGTCAGGCCAGCTTCATCGAAGCATCCATCACCACCTTGCAGGGCAAGCTGATTGGCGCATCGGTTTTTGTGGCGTTGATCCTTTTCTTCTTCTTGGGCACCTTGCGCCCGACCATCATCGCGTTGACGGCAATACCCGTTTCGATCTTCATCACCGCGCTGGTCTTCAAGTATTTTGGGTTGTCGATCAACACCATGACGCTTGGTGGCTTGGCCATCGCGATTGGCGGGCTGGTAGACGACGCCGTGGTCGGCGTTGAAAACGTCCTCCGGCGATTGAAGACGGACCGCGCCGCCCACCCGCACGGCCGACTGCATCCGATCGAACTCGTTGCCCACGCGACGATGGAGGTCCGCTCAGCCATCCTCTACGCGACAGTCATCATCGTTCTGGTCTTCATCCCGCTGTTTGCACTGCCGGGGCTGGAGGGCAAGTTGTTCGTGCCACTCGGCATAGCCTTCATCGTCTCGACACTCGCTTCACTGATCGTCTCGGTGACTGTGACGCCCGTGCTCAGTTTCTACCTGCTGCCCCGCATGAAGAATCTGGAGCATGGGGACACCAAGGTCCTGGCGTGGTTGAAAGCACGGTATCGAAGCAGCCTGCAGGGCGTGTTGGACCGACCCAAGGCGGCCATTGCAGTTGCCGGTGTAACTGTTTTGATGGCAGCCGCGTCTGTGCCGTTTTTCCCCACCACGTTCCTGCCACCATTCAACGAGGGCACACTGCTCATCGGTCTGCGGCTGAACCCGGGTGTCACGCTGACGGAGTCGTCCTCACTTGCGCGCCAGGCTGAGGTTCTGGTCAGTCAAGTGCCGGAAGTGACCCACGTGGGACGCCGCAGTGGGCGCGCTGAGCTGGATGAACATGCCGAGGGTGTCCACGTCAGCGAGCTTGATGTGGGTCTTAAGCCGACGGCAGAGCTGACGCGCAGCATGGACGAGATCAAAGCGGATATCCGTGCCCGGCTGGTCAATTTGCCCGCCGCGCTGGAGATTGGACAGCCCATCTCCCACCGCATCGATCACATGCTCTCGGGCGTGCGTTCTCAAATCGCCATCAAGATCTTTGGCGAAGACCTGGATGCCCTGCGTGGCCAGGCCGACGCATTGCGCGCGAAGCTGGCGACCATTCCGGGCATTGCCGACCTCCAGATCGAGAAGCAGGTGCTGGCGCCGCAGATCAAGGTTCGTATCGACTACGCAGCAGCTGCGCAGTACGGCGTTCCAGCGCCTCAGGTCTTGTCGGCGCTGCAGGCGTTGGTTGAAGGTGAAAAAGTCACGCAGATCGTGGAGGGCAGCCGGCGCTTCGCGCTGGTCGTCAAGCTGCCAGAATCCGCCCGTTCGGTCGAAGGCCTGGGCCAGATACTGATCGAAACGCCGAACGGCCGCATCCCGTTGTCAAAAATCGCCACCATCGAGGATGGCGATGGTCCCAACCAGATCAGTCGTGACGATGGCAAGCGCCGCATCGTGTTGTCGGCGAACGCGTCAGGACGTGCGCTGTCTGAGATCGTTGCCGACATCCGCAAAATCGTGGCCGAGACGAAGTTGCCAGAAGGCTACTTCATCACGCTGGGTGGCCAGTTCCAGGCGCAAGAGGAAGCCTCACGCCTGGTCGGCCTGCTGTCCATCGTGTCGCTGACCTTGATGTTCGTGGTTTTATACAGCCGCTACAAATCGGCAGCGCTGTCGGCGTTGATCATGGTGAACATTCCGCTGGCCCTTGTCGGCGCGGTGATCGGACTGTGGTTGTCGGGGCAGCCGCTCAGTGTGGCGGCATTGGTCGGCTTCATCACGCTGGCCGGTATCTCGGTGCGCAACGGCATTCTGAAGGTCAGCCACTACATCAACCTGATGCGCTTCGAAGGCGAGTCCTTCGATCAGAAGATGATCATGCGCGGCTCGCTTGAGCGACTGAGTCCCGTGCTCATGACCGCCCTCGTCACGGCCTTCGCGCTGGCGCCACTGCTGTTTGAAGCAGAACAGCCAGGCACTGAGGTGTTGCACCCAGTGGCCGTGGTAATTTTCTCCGGTCTCATCAGTTCGACCCTGCTCGACACCTTCCTCACGCCCGCGATGTTCTGGTTGTTTGGGCGCAAGCCGGCCGAATCGCTGATGAACGACAAGGACGCCGAGGCGCTTTGATTTCACCCTGACCCATCAACTATCCAGAAAGGATTCCCATGAAGACAAAAACACTGCTATCCACGATGGCCTTGACCCTGGCCACCTCGGCCTTTGCAGCTGGCGAGAAACACGACCATGCCCATGAGCACAAGCCGCTGCATGGCGGTGTGGTCGTAGAGGTCAAGGACATTGATTACGAACTGGTTGCCAAGCCGACCGTCATTCAGTTGCACCTGCGCGACCATGGCAAACCAGCCGACGTGTCAAAGGCGACGGCAAAGGTCACCATGCTCAGCGGCACCGAGAAGCAGGAGGTTGAACTCAAACCCGCTGGTGACAAGCTCGAAGCCACGGGCAATTTCAAAGTCGGAGCGGGCACCAAGGCCGTTGCTGTGGTTTCTGTCGCAGGGAAGGCAGCGACTGTGCGTTTCAGCATCAAGTAGCACCCGGTGACCGCATCAACGGTAGTCCGTCAGCTGCGAGAGCGTTGTGGCCCTGTCTCTTGACATTGAGGTCACCACAAGGTTTTCAATCTGGTCATGAAACAAGAATCGAACACCCCTCCAGACGTGGATGACGTTAACGCATGCAGCTCAACTGGCTGCTCTGGCCCCACTCCCTCGGCCAATCCCACGGCCAACGGTGGGGGGCCGGGGAGGGTGTTCCGAATCGCGACGATGGACTGTAGCGCCGAGGAAGCGGAGATTCGCCGGGCACTTGAGCCTCTGGATGGCATTCGCTCACTGGGCTTTCAACTGGGCGCTCGCACGCTGAGCATTGATGCCATTGAAAGCGTGTATCCCCTGGCGCTGGCTGCTATTCGCAATGCAGGCTTTGATCCAAAGCCCGTGACTTCGAAGGCAGATTCCCATGTGGCACCGTTAGGCGGTCATGCAGAAGGCGACGAACATGCACATGGATTTTCTGGAGGGATTTCTCGTCTTGTGGTTGCTCTTGTGTGTGCCACGGGGGCGGAGTTGCTTTCCTTTTTTGCGCCTGATCAAACCCCTTGGAAGGTAGCTGGCCTGGTGATTGCCGGACTGGCTATCTGGCTGGCAGGGCTCGATACCTACAAAAAGGGAGTCGCAGCCTTGATGCGCGGCAAACTTAACATCAATGCTCTGATGTCGGTGGCCGTCACAGGCGCGTTCGTCATCGGTCAGTGGCCTGAAGCGGCCATGGTGATGGCGCTCTACGCCATTGCTGAGCTGATTGAAGCCAAGGCCGTGGACCGCGCCCGCAATGCAATCAAGGGCTTACTGGAACTGGCGCCCGAGGAAGCTTTGGTGCGGGGTTCCAGCGGAGACTGGAGTTTGGTCCCGGTCGCAGCAGTGGCCATCGGGACAACAGTACGCATCAAACCCGGTGAGCGGATTCCACTCGACGGGACAGTGACCAAGGGCAGTGGGGCGATCAACCAGGCGCCAGTGACAGGGGAGAGCATTCCCGTGGACAAAGGTCCAGGTGATCAGGTCTTCGCTGGCACCATCAATGAGACCGGAGAGCTTGAATTCCGGGTCACTGTCTTGTCCAGCAACACCACGTTGGCAAGGATCATGCAAGCCGTTGAGCAGGCGCAAGGCACGCGTGCACCGACCCAGCGGTTTGTCGATCGGTTCGCCGCCATCTACACCCCTGCCGTCTTCGCCATCGCCGTTGCGGTGGCGCTTCTCACGCCTTTTCTACTTGGGTCGACTTGGATGGAGTCGCTGTACAAGGCGTTGGTCCTGCTTGTGATCGCCTGTCCTTGTGCCTTGGTCATTTCCACACCCGTGACTGTGGTCAGCGGACTCGCGGCTGGCGCTCGCCGCGGAATATTGATCAAAGGTGGGACCTACCTGGAGGAAGCCCGACTCTTGAAGTCCATGGCGTTGGACAAAACGGGCACCATCACCGAGGGAAAACCCAAGCTGGTGCAATGGCGCGTTTGGGGTGGCTGCGATGAGGCAACTGCGCAGACATTGGCCGCAAGTTTGGCCATGCGCTCCGATCACCCTGTGTCCAAGGCGATTGTCAGCGGCATCAAGGCCCAGGGTCCTGAGGCCCAGAACTTCAAGGCCCTGCCTGGGCGTGGTGTCGAAGGCATGGTCAATGGTGTGCGCTTGGTGCTGGGCAATCACCGGCTGATTCATGAGCAGGGGCTGTGTTCTCCCGACCTGGAATTGGAGCTTTCCATCCACGAAGAGCAAGGCCGCACGGTGGCTCTTTTGGCTGATGATTCCCGCGTTCTTGCATTGTTTGCTGTTGCTGACACTATCCGTGAGTCCTCACGGCAGGCGGTTGCCGATCTCAAGGCACTGGGCGTTGCCCCAGTGATGCTGACCGGGGACAACACCGCCACGGCCAGGGCAATCGCTGCGCAAGCTGGCATCGAAGATGCGCGCGGTGACTTGCTGCCCGAGGCCAAGCTTGACGCGATCAAGGAAATGCAAACTCGCTATGGCGCCACTGGCATGGCAGGCGACGGTATCAATGATGCCCCGGCCTTGGCTCAAGCCGACATTGGCTTTGCCATGGGCGGTGCAGGAACGGATATAGCCATGGAAGCGGCCGACGTGGTGATCATGAATGACAACTTGCAGCGTGTTGCAGAGACCGTGAAGTTGTCCCGGCGCACCTACGCTGTACTCTGGCAGAACATCACTCTAGCACTCGGAATCAAGAGCGTGTTTCTGGTGCTGGCGGTGTTCGGCACGGCGACCATGTGGATGGCGGTGTTTGCGGATATGGGCGCGAGCCTGTTGGTGGTTGCTAACGGCTTGCGGCTACTTCGTGAGGCACGCGTAGAGTCATCTTCTGGGCCCCTTCGTTGACGAACAATGGGTAACGGTCAACCCCGTTTGGGCCGTACCCGAATGCTGCCACTGGACGACTACGACTTTGGTTGGAATGCAATGACAGCCATACCCAGAAGTGTGATCGCCACGCCCAACCAGTCCCAGGTGGACGGGCGGATGCCATCTACCTGAAATCCCAGAGAATTTGATCATGCTGGTTGATGTCGGTAGCGCTCAAGCGCGGCCAAAGCATACGGGTTGAGAAATTTTTTCAGACGACGTCCAAGCACCACAGTCGCCAACAGGCCGCAGCTCATCAAGGAGAGTCCGAAATAAGCCGCCCACTCCGGCTTTACCTGCAGGCCAAGTAGCCAAAGGCCGCGCCCTACACCAACCATTGCTGCTACCCAAAGTGCAGCGCCGATTGCATCCAGGACTACGAATCTTCGATGGTTCATGGATATACCGGCACCCAAACCAACTAAGGTGAAGGTTCCTTTGGAAAAGCGGTAGAGCGGAAGCAGCCAAAAACCAAAGCGATCGACACCTACTGCACCTAACGCAATCCACGGAGCCGCCTTGGGAGACCATCGAAAAAGCCTTGAGCTGAGTAGACTTCCAACAAAAAACCGGATGTTTGAGCCGGCAATCGTACCGACACTACAGGCTGCGATGACCAACCCAAAATCCAAGGCACCTGTGCCGCTGACATAGCCTGCGACCAACGGCAATGGCCCGGTTTTCGCCAGTGTGTAGGCCAACAATAGGCCATAGACCCACTGTTGATGAGTCTGTATGAGTTCCAGCAGCTTGATGACGTCCATTTGCCAATGATCGTGCGAACTATATGACCCCACGCAGGTACATGCCTTGGCTTGCCCACGTTTGCCGACAGAAAAGTTACCCTCTCGGTTGAAACGCAATAACAGCCATGCCCAAGAGTGTCATGGCTACTCCCACTCCGTCCCATGTGGACGGGCGGATGCCATCCACCTTCCATAGCCAAGCCAGTGCCACTGCCACATAGACCCCACCGTAGGCTGCATAGACCCGCCCCGATGGCGCGTCGTGCAGGGTCAAGAGCCATGCGAACGCAGCCAGACTCAACGCAGCAGCCGGCAACAGCACCCAGCCTGAGCCTTGGCCGCGTAGCCACATCAGTGGCAAATAGCAGCCGACGATTTCGGCGATGGCGGTCACGATGTAGAGCAGCAGCGTTTTCATTTCGGCTCCGAGCTTTCAACCCTTCATGGATTTCAACAGCTTCAAGATGTCTTCGGCGATGACGCTGGGCTCGGTGCCATAGCTTGAGAACAGCCGAACGGCGCCAGCGGTGTCGAACACGTACTTACCTGCCGAATGGTCCATCGTGTACGAGGTCTGTGTGGCACCTTCCACTTTGTTGTAGTGAATTTTGAAGTTATCTGCCACGGCTTTGAGCTCTTCCGATGTGGGGCGCAGTGCCAGAAATGTCGGATCGAAATTCGCCATGTAGTCTTTGAGCAGCGGCAGCGTGTCGCGCTCCGGGTCCACCGTGATGAAAAGCACCTGCAAGCGCTTGCCTTGATCGCCCATGAGGCGTTTGACTTCGGCCAGTGTGACCATGGACGTGGGGCACACGTCGGGGCACTGAGTGAAACCAAAAAACACGACGGCGACGTTTCCACGAAAGTCAGCCAGAGAGCGCATCAGCCCGTTGTGATCGATCAGCTTCAGGTCTTGAGCGAAAGTGGCACCGGTGATGTCGGTGTTTTTGAATGTGGGCGCTTGAGGTGAACACCCCATCAGAATCGCGCTCCCACCCACCCAAGCAGCTCCTGCTGCCAGTGCTGTGCGGCGACTCAAAGCCTTCGTACGTGTCGACTGCGTCATTTCTTCGCCTTGGCAACTTCTTCGGCCACCAGCGCCGTCAGTTGATCTGGGCCAAAGCTTGGCAGGCTGCGGCCATTGACAAAGAAGGTCGGCGTCTTGGTGACCTGCAGTGCAGTGAGGTCTTCGATGTCTTGTTGCAACAAGGACTGCATGCCGGGCTTCTCGATGTCTTGCCGCGCCTTCGCCAAATCCAGGCCAGCCTGCTCGGCCACCTTGAAAGCAGTCTCGATGTTGGGTTGGCCATGGTCAGCCCACGTTGGTTGCGCCGCCAATACAGCTTCCAGTACCGTTTGGTACTTGCCCTGAGCCTTGGCGGCCTCCAGCAGCTTGACCACCTGATCCGACCCCTGGTGGAATGGTGCGTAGCGGATAACGAGTTTCACCTCGCTGGGGTACTTGGCCATCAGGTCCTTGACCAGCGGGTAGAACGCACGGCAGGTCTCGCAGGCTGGGTCAAAAAACTCGACGATGGTGACCGGTGCTGCTTGGGGCCCAAAGACGGGTGAGTGCATGCGAACCAGTCGGCTCTGCTCGGTCCTCACCTGCACGTCCTGCGCGCTTTGCACACGCTTCTGGTAGGCGTTCATCCCCAGGAAGAAGAACAAGGCAACGATGGCTACCAGGCCAATGACAGTGATTTTTTTGGTGTTCATGAACGGGTCTTTCTCAAATAAACAAACAGCAGGAGGGCAATGGCGGTGAAGGCCAGCAGGGACAACCACGGGATTTGGATGCCGCCCAAGATTTCAAGGTTTTGATCGCTGCAGGATGGCCCCGTCCCGCAGGGCACCCACCACTTGGGCACCCATCCAGCCACCAAGGCCGTGTGGTAGGCGGCCATCGCGGCGCCACCCAGCGCCAGTGGCAATGCGTAGACAGCGCCACGGCGGTCGTCGGTAAAGGCGGCCATGCCCAGGATGAGTGCCAGCGGGAACATGAAGATGCGCTGATACCAGCAGAGCAGACAGGGCGTCATGCCCATCACCTCGCCGATGAACAGCGCACCTGTCGTGGCGATCAACGCCACACACCATGCAGTCATGATCCAGAACCATCCCAGCTTCATCGGTGCAACTCCTCCGGAGCCTTTTGCGGCTTCGGTTGACGGGGTGGCGCTTTCATCGATGCGATGCACCAGACCAGGGCTGCGCAGACGACGAAGACATCAGCAAGGTTGAATGCTGGCCAGTGGATGCCACGCCAGTGAAGGTCGAGAAAGTCCACCACGGCGCCGATCTGGATACGGTCCACGAGGTTGCCACCGCCACCTCCTGCCACGAAGGCGCCCACCCAGCGATCCAATGGCCCCACCTCTTGGGTCAGGCACATCATCGAAACAGCGCCCACCACCAGTGTCGACACGCCAATGAAGAACCAGCGCTGCCAGCCACCTGCATCGGCAAGAAACGAGAAGGCCGCGCCTGTGTTGAGCACATGAACGAAGTTGAGCCAGTCGGTCACTGGGACTGATTCACCAAGCGCCAGCGTGGTTGAGAAAAACGACTTGGTTACTTGATCCAAGGCCAAGAGGATGGCGACGGCTCCGAGCCAAGTCCATCGTGGGTACCGCTGTGTCCAGCGAACGGTCATGTGAGAGTCCTTCCAAAAACGATCCAGGCAGACACCTGTCCGAGACAGGGTCATTGGGGGTCAGAGGATCGGGGAAGTCGCGCGCCGCTCAGCGCATCAGGCGAATGCGTGTCGCCCCGAATCCATGGGGAAAGACCATTTGGGGCGGTAGGGTCGCGCAGGCCACGCGGGCATGTTGTGTGCCGTGATGCGTTCGATGCGGACCGTGTCTGCGCGGGCCATCACGGGGACGGTGGGCACCAACATGGCCGCTGAGCAATTGGCATGACAAGTGCCGCAGTCCAGATCAAAGCCGACATCCCCAGGCACCAATGCATCAGCAGCATCGATGACCGAGGGATGGCCGGGCTGATGATGATTGGCATGTGCCTCTGGCGTTGCCGCGACGTGCTCGCAACAAATGTCCGCCGCCGCAACAGAAAACTGCAGCGGCAGCAGGGTGAGCATCAGCATGACCAGGAGGGCGCGCATGCGTTCGATTTTAGTTTGTCGGCGATCACCGCTTCTGGGCCTGGGCTATCAAAGCGGCCAGTTCCGGGCGCACCGGCAGGGGTTTGAAGGCGCTCACGGTGGCCCGACCCGGATTGCCCAGCGGCAGGCGACCGCTCAGGTGGCCCAGGGGCACGAGGGCCAGTCTGACCAGTTGGCCTGCCACCTCCGGCCAATCGCGGGTGCGAAAGGACAAGCGCAGCATGTGCGCGTGTGTCAGCAGATGGGGCCTGAAAAAGAGCTGTCCCACAACGTGGGCTGCTTCAAGGTACAGCCAGGCTTGCTCTGTCGAGCTGGCAGCCTGGGCTTCGCTGATCAGATGCGCGAATGCCGCTTGCTTGAACTGGTGACCGGTTTGTGGTTCAGTGAACGTGCCCATGACTATCTCCTTCAGCAGCATTTGTATCAAGTTCGTTGCGGGCTTGCCGAAGCACCGTCCAGCCCCCATGCAGGGCTAATGTCGCCATCAAGCTTGCGACCACCAAATCAGGCCAGGCAGACCCAGTGCCGAACACGCCAAGCGCAGCCAGCAACACCGCCACGTTGCCGATAGCGTCGTTTCGTGAGCACAGCCAAACGCTTCGCATGTTGGCAGCCCCCTCCCTGAATGCGTAAAGCATCCATGCAACGGCCACGTTGGCGGCCAGTGCGAGCAAAGCGACCGCACCCATTGTCACGGCTTGCGGCAACTCGCCATTCCACACAGACCACACTGCCGAACCAAGTACATACAGGCCGAAGCCGATCATGGTGGCCGCCTTGAAGACAGCTGCTCGGGCACGCCACGCCAAAGCTGAGGCAAGTACCGCAAGTGACACCGCGTAGTTGAGTGCGTCTCCGGCAAAGTCGACAGCGTCGGCCAGCAGCGAGAGCGAGCCGGCCTGTACCCCTGCGCCTACCTCAACCAGGAACATGGTGAAGTTGACGACAAGCGCGATCCACAGGATCTGGCGCTACCGGGACAGGTTGACAATTTTCTCTGTCTGAGGTGCGTGATGGTCACAATGGGCGGACATGGTTTTTCCTTTCGATCCCTATATTGAAAACCCTGTAGTTACTACAATGTCAAGTCTTTTCGACTGAGGTTTCGCAATGCAGATCAAGGAACTGTCCCGAGCCACCGGCGTGGATGTCGAAACGATTCGCTTCTATGAGAAGCAAGGCTTGCTGCCCACGCCCGCGAGGCGCGAGAACGGTTATCGCGTTTACGAAGCCGTTCACCTAGAACGCTTGGCGTTCATCCGCCATTGCCGCGCGTTGGACATGCCACTCCTTGATGTCAAGCGGTTGCTTGGATTTGTCGATGCGTCCGAAGAGAACTTGGGTGAGGTGGATGTGCTGGTGGACCAACAGCTGGTGCGTGTTCGCGCCCGGCTCAAAAGCATGCGTGCTCTGGAAAAACAGCTGTTGCAGTTGCGCGCGCGCTGCTCTGGGACGCACGACGGGCACTGCGGGATATTGGATGAACTGGTTTCGGCAGCTCACGGAGAGGCTTGCGCTTGCCATTCGTGTTGATGCCATAGCAAGGGCGTTTTCTTTGGCACCTTAAGAGTGTAAATTGTCTTGTCCTCGCGCCTCCACGTAGTTGAGCTGCCACCAACATGTGGCTAGACACAGTTTTCAGACACCTCCGATAGAAATTTGTCCGGTTCGGACCGCCTCAATCGCCTCACGGCGCACATCATCGCGACTGCGAGCCGTCGCGACAGCCTTTTGGCTGAATGGGATGCCAAAGCGTACCCAACGGTCCCACTCCGGGGACTTCTGCGCTTCGGCCAACTCTGCCTTGACTTCAGCACGGCTCTTTGTGCCAGGCATGTGGTGAAGCTCATAGCCTGCTTCCCCGCCAATCCAGCGAGAGCCGCTTGTTGCAAAGGCTGCAGGCGCAGCAGCAATCAAAAGGGCGGCGGTAAGGGTCAGTTTACGAACTTGCATGACATCAACTCCTGTTGTGGTTCCTATCACAGCACCAGCATCTGGTGACTGCGCGTGGTCGGTGTGACCACGGTTGAAAATGTAGATAGCTGGCACCGTCAACAGGATGACCCATGAATTACGATTTCGTCACTCCCAGTTGGGTCAGCACTGGGGCGTTTCAATCCGTTGCCCGTATATCACCAGGCTTAACAAGCTCGGCCACGGGCGCCGAGCTTGCACCATAGACTTTTCGTCGATACACCAGGTACCAAGCAGCAGGTATGACCAGCATGCTGAGCAATGGCGCCGTCACCATGCCCCCCACCATTGGCGCCGCAATCCGTGTCATGACCTCTGAGCCGGTACCGGTCCCCAAGAGAATGGGAAGCAGACCGCCCATGACCACGGCAGCGGTCATGGCCTTGGGCCGGACACGAAGAACTGCACCTTCGCGAATGGCGCTCAGCAGCGTTTCGTTGGTGTCCGGTTCCCCAGCTGCGAGCCGACGGGCATGCGCATTCTTCAGGTACAGCAGCATCACGATGCCAAATTCCGCTGCGACACCTGCCAGCGCGATGAAGCCTACCGCTGTTGCCACCGAGACGTTGTGCCCAAGCGCCCAGGCCAACCAGAAGCCGCCCACCAACGAGAACGGCACCGCCGCCATCACCAGGGTCGCGTCCTTGAAAGAACGGAACAGCAGGTACAACAGCACAAAAATGACAGCCAGTGTGGCCGGGATGACCATCTTCAGCCGTTGCGTTGCGCGCTCCAGGTATTCAAACTGCCCTGACCACGATAGGGCATACCCCGCTGGAAGCTTCACCTCGCTGGACACAGCCGCCTGCATGTCCGTGACAACAGAGCGCAAGTCTCGACCCCGCACGTCCACATAAACCCACCCAGACAGCCGTGCGTTCTCACTGCGCAGCATGGGAGGCCCGTCCTGGACAGTGATGCGTGCGACGTCCTGAAGCAGAACTTGTGCGCCTCTTTCCGTCACGAAGGGCAGCGTGCGCAGCCGCTCAAGCGAATCCCGAACCTCACGGGGGTAGCGCACATTGATGGGATAGCGCTCGCGCCCTTGCACCACTTCACCGACGTTGTCTCCGCCAATAGCGGTCGACACGATGCTCTGGACATCTGCGACCGACAAGCCGTACCTGGCCGCGGCTGCTCGGTCCACATCCACATCGATGTAGCGGCCTCCGGTGAGTCGCTCGGCGAGTGCGGACGAAACACCCGGAACTTTCTTGACTGCTGCCTCCACTTGCCCCGTGAGTTGATCAACCACCGCCAAATCTGCGCCAGCGATTTTGACGCCCACCGGGCTCTTGATGCCCGTGGCCAACATGTCGATGCGATTGCGGATGGGAGGTACCCAGACATTGGAAAGACCCGGGACCTTCACCACCCGGTCCAGCTCTTCAATCAACTTGTCCGGCGTCATGCCGGCGCGCCACTGCTCACGGGGTTTGAACTGGATGGTGGTCTCAAACATCTCCAGAGGCGCGGGGTCTGTGGCGGTGTCAGCGCGACCGGCTTTGCCAAACACCCGCTCCACCTCGGGGACCGTTTTGATGAGACGGTCAGTCTGCTGCAGCAAGGCCGAGGCTTTCGATGCGGAAAGTCCCGGCAGGGCCGACGGCATGTACAGCAAGTCGCCTTCGTCCAGTGGCGGCAAAAACTCGCTGCCCAGCCGGGCCATGGGCACCAGCGTGAGCGCAAGCAAGGCAACAGCAACCACCAAGGTCGCTTTCGGGAACCGAAGGACGACCTCGAGTGCCGGTCGGTATGCGGCTGTGAGAAACCGGTTCAAAGGGTTCGACGCCTCGGCCGGTATCCGGCCTCTGACCAGGTACCCCATCAAGACTGGCACCAGCGTGACTGAGAGCACGGCTGCGGCCGCCATTGCGTAGGTCTTGGTGAACGCCAGCGGAGAGAAGAGCCGCCCCTCCTGAGCCTCGAGCGTGAACACCGGGACAAAGGACAGGGTGATGACCAGCAGCGAGAAGAAAAGTGCCGGTCCCACCTCGATGGAGGCCTCAGTCACCAACTTCCAGCGCTCAGGGGTGGTCGGCCCACGTCCGTTGTCATGCTCGAACGACTCAAGGTGCTTGTGCGCGTTCTCGATGAGCACGATGGATGCATCGACCATGGCGCCCAGTGCAATCGCAATGCCTCCCAGCGAGAGGATATTTGCGCTGACGCCTTGCCACTGCATCACGATGAAGGCCGCCAGTACACCCACCGGCAGCGTCACCACAGCCACGAATGCCGACCGCAGGTGGAAGAGGAACACAGCACATACCAAGGCAACAACCGCGAACTCTTCCAGCAGCTTCCATCCGAGGTTCTCGACCGCGCGGTCAATCAGGAGGGAGCGGTCGTAGGTTGTCACCACTTCCACGCCAGGTGGCAAGCTGGTCTTCAGCGCTGCCAGTTTGGCCTTGACCGCCCCTATGGTGGTCCGCGCATTCTTGCCGGAGCGCATGACCACCACGCCCCCGGCGACCTCACCCTCTCCATCCAACTCGGCGATGCCGCGTCGCATTTCGGGCCCGATTTGCACAAAGGCGACGTCGCGCAGCAAGACGGGTGTGGCGCCAACCACGTTGATGGGGATGGTCCTGAAGTCCTCCAGCGACTGCAGGAAGCCACGCGAGCGCACCATGTATTCCGCTTCGGCCAGTTCAACCACCGAGCCACCTGCCGACTGATTGGCCTTCTGCAGAGCCTCTGTCACCATGTTCTGGGTCACGCTCAGGGCTCGCATGCGGTCCGGGTCCAGCACGACCTGGTACTGGCGCACCATACCGCCGATGCTGGCGACCTCCGCCACGTCGGGCACGGTTTTTAGCTCAAATTTGAGGAACCAATCGTTGAGCGAGCGCAGCTGCGAGATGTCGTGTTGGCCGGTGCGGTCGACCAGGGCGTACTCGTAGACCCAGCCCACACCGGTGGCGTCCGGCCCCAACGACGCGTTGGCTCCAGCGGGCAGACGGCTTTGGACCTGGTTCAGGTACTCCACCACACGAGACCTTGCCCAGTAAGGGTCCGTTTTGTCGTCAAACAGGACGTAGACGAAGGAGTCGCCGAAGAACGAGTAGCCCCGCACGACCTTCGCGCCCGGAACACTCAGCATCGTGGTCGTCAACGGGTAGGTGACCAAATCCTCAACGACCTGGGGCGCTTTGCCTGGGTAGGGGGTTCGCACAATCACCTGGGTGTCCGACAGGTCTGGCAGTGCGTCCAGCGACATCCTGGTCATGGACCACACGCCCGCCAGCACCACAAACGCCGTCGCCATCAAGACCAGAAAGCGGTTGCCGATGGACCATCGAATCAGCGCAGCTGTCATTTTTTCGCTCCCGTGGGTTGAACGGAAAGCAGCTCCCAGCCCATCGCGCCACCCTTCTTGAACTGAAATTGGATGGTGTCGCCGGTTTTGAGCCCGGGGAAGTCTGTTGGCTTGGTCTTGCCAAATCCCATGGTCATCGATGGCCACTTGAGCGCTGGCACCGGGCCGTGCGAAATGGTGACGCCCTCCGCATCGATGTCTTCAACCTTGCCCTGTGCAGTGAACGTGCCGACAGCTGCAGGTTCCTTCGGTGGACCACTCACGGCCTCCTGACCAGACGGAGCGCTCATGCTGCCAAGAACGGATTTCAGTCGGGCCTCGGAGTCCACCAGGAACTGTCCGCTGACAACGACTTTTTCTCCTTCTTGCAGTCCGCCAAGCACTTCAAGCTGGTCACCCAAATCCGTGCCCAGTGAAACCTCACGTGGCTCGAATGCGCCATTGTCTTTTTGGGCAATGACCACGGCCCGCGTACCGGTGCGAATGACGGCTTCGGTAGGTACGACCAGGCGGGCGGTGGTGGGGCCCGAGACTTGCAGCCGCAGCAACATGCCAGGCACCAGTCGCCCGCCCGAGTTGGGCACGTCAAAGCGCGCCTGCACCGTGCGTGAGTTGGCGTTGACCTGGGGCAAAATTTCCTTGAGCTGACCCTCGAACGCTTGGGAAGCATCCACCTGCGATGTGGCCCTGGCTTTCTGGCCACGACGCAAGTTCATGCCCTGGGCTTCCGGTACCTCTGCGACGACCCACACTCTCTCCAAGCCAGCGATTCGAAACAGCGTCGTGCCTGGCGTCACGGCCACGCCATCCCGAACACCCAGCTCGGCAATCACACCGCCAACGGGCGCCGTAACAGTGAATCGAGCCTGGGCCACGCCACTTGCTTCACTCTGGAGCAGCAGCGCATCCGGAATCGACAGCGCCCGGATGCGCTCACGGGCAGCTGCCACCAGCTCCTCGGACGCGCCTGCGCGCTTCAGAGCGAGGTATTCGTTCTGTGGGCCCAACCAGTCTGGTGCAAAGATGGTGGCCAGCGCTTGTCCTCGGCGGACGTACTCCATGGGTGCACGTATCAGCAGCCGCTCAACATAGCCATTCACCCGGGTTTGGACGGCCTCGGTGAGGCGCTCATCAAACTGAACCGTGCCCACGGCATCCAACAATGTGGCCACTTCGGTGCGGGCCACCACAGCCGTCCGTATCCCCAGGTTCTGCTGAACGTCGGGGCTGACCTTCACACCACTGCCCCCTTGGTCGTCGGCGTAAACCGGGACCAGCTGCATGTCCATGAACGGCGACTTGCCAGGTTTGTCGAATCTTGGTCCAGGCACCATAGGGTCATGCCAGTACAGGGCCTTGCGCTCACTGGCGGAGGTTGCGGCCTCTGCCCGGGGCGCCGGGTCGCCATGCGCCGTGCTCTGGCGGCCCAACAGGTACCCACCTGTACCGAGCAACGCACCGCCGAGGACAAAAGCTGCGACATGGGCGTGTTTCATTGGGCACCTCCGGAGACTGGTTTAAATACGAGTAGAGCCTGGACTTTGGCCAGGTCACGTTGCAGGTCCAGGAGCTTTCGCAGGGCTTGTACCTCCGCGTAGCGGGCCTCAAAGAGGGCCACCAGTGGTACCTGGTTGGAGCGGTAGCCTGCGAGCGCAGCTTGAACGCGTTGTTTGACCGGGGTGATGACGCCGCTTTGGTACTGCGCGATGCGCTGTGTCAACCGGTGCGCATCGCTGGTCAGAGCCCGGAACTCGGCAACCGCCATGCGAGCGGACTCTTCATGGGCGGCAATGGCCTTGTCCACGAGGGCCAACTTTGCCGCGGTCTCCTGGTCTTGCCGCTCGCCAGGCGCAATGGCCAGCGGGATGTTCACCCCGACCGAGACCATGTCCGCATACCCCGTGCGTTGGCCGTACGCGGCTTGCCAGGTCCAGTTCGGCTTGCGGTTGGAGGCCACGGATGCCGCCTCCGCACGCGCCAAATCGATATCCCGCTGGGACTGCCACACAGCGGGATGTGCCGCCACAAAGGCCTGCTCATTCAGTGACGCGGGCAACGCTGGCCTCGCCAAGCCGTCGGGCCGCACGCCCACCCATCGCTGCAGGGTCACCAGCGCAGACGCGTGCAACTGCTCGACCTCCGCCGAATCGTCGCCCGCCACACCGCGGGCAGCGGTCAATTGCAGCACCTCTTGACTGCTTGCGCCTGCCGATGCAAAGCGGGCCTTGCCAGCTTCAAAGTCTTCCAGGGCGTAGCGCTCGTTCAACTTCGTCAGCACGAGGGCTTCGCTTGCGTAGAAAGCGTCAACGAAGGCCAACGCAGCTTGAAGTCGCGACTCGGCGGCGGCGGCCAAAGCCGAAGCCGACTCACGCTCTGCCATGGCCATCGCTGAGGCTTGCCGCAATGCCCGCTTCTGGGCAGACACCCACTCCTGGCTGATGCCCACCCGCTTCATGGTCATGGACTCGGCGGTCGTGCGCATCCTGTCGGGGCCCGTGACAGGCAAGTTTTCAATGCCCACGCTGAGCATCGGGTCGGGCAACTGTCCTGCCGCACGGGCCGTTTGGGTCGAAGCCAAAGCTCCCGCACGTGCGGCTGCAACCGCCTTGGAGCGTTGGACAGCAAGCTCAAGCGTCTGCGCCAGACTGAGAGGGGCGGCCGAAGCGATGGTGGGTGCGGCCGGAACGGCCGCAGCCGCGCCCATGACTGCCGAATACAAAAGCGATTTCATGGAAACTCCGAAGACAACAATGCGGTTGTTCACCAACGGCCAAGCCGTGGTGACGCCTATTGGTCAACGGGGTTTTCAGACCCGGAGTCTGAGCGTGGAGAGGAAAACGGGGTCTGGCGGCGGTCGCGTTTGACCGACTTCTGCACGGAGAACGGCGATGTCTTCGGTCGCCTCGGTCAGCAAGGGAACAACGAGCACCCACAAAGCCGCAGGCAGGCTGACCACTGGGACCTGCGGCGAATCCAAGGATTGCGGTGCGTTGAGGCAGTGTTGATGGCACAAGACCGGTTGCCCAACATCTCGTTCCATCGCCATGGACTCGCACGGTTCCCCGCGTGCCATGGACAGGGCCATCGCTTCGCTGTGCGCCTCGGCCGTAGGAGGACAAACATAGTTCGCCAGTGCCAACTGCGAAAACAACAACGACAGCACCACCCAGAGGGTGACGGTCAGCCGTTGAGTTGCGCGTCGTGACATGTCGAATTTGCTTGGGTCGGTTCAGTCTACTTCGGAGCTTTGATGGACTTCAATGTTTTGCCGGACATGGTACCGCTACCGCCCCACGGAAAGAAGTTGTTCATGATTCGCGTCAAGGGCAGGCGATGGAAAATACAAGGAGAAGGTAGTGCGTTCTGCGTCGGACACCACTTCAATTCGTCCACGGTGCGCCTGCATGATGGCACTGGTAATCGCGAGACCCAATCCAGCGCCATCGGACTCTGGCCGGGTACGTGCTTTGTCCACGCGGTAGAACCGGTCAAAGAGTCTGGACAGGTGCTCGCGTCCAATAGGAGTGCCTTTGTTTGAAACTGACAAGGTCACTTCGCGCTCGGTGGCGACCACCGCTACGGTGACCTTGGTATTCTTTTCGGCATAGCGCAGCGCATTCGACAGCAGGTTGCTGATGGCCCGACGAATCATCAACCGGTCACCAAAGACCTGGCCATGGCCTTCCACCCTGAGTTCGATTCCAAGGTCCTCCGCCACCGCTTCGTAAAAATCAAACAGTGCGAAGACCTCCTCAGACAGTTCCAGATTCTCGGGGTTGGGCAACGCAATCCCTCGGTCTGCCTTCGCCAGGAACAGCATGTCTGACACCATCCGCGCCAGGCGTTGGTACTCCTCTGCGTTGGAAGCCAAGGTGTCGCGGTAAGAAGCCGCATCACGCGGATGGGACAGCGCCACCTGGGTCTGTGTCAACAGGTTATTGAGTGGCGTGCGAAGTTCGTGGGCGAGGTCACCAGAGAAGTCTTGCAATCGCACGAAATCAGCCTCTAAGCGTTCCAGCATCTCATTGAGGCTTGTCGCCAAATCGGCCATCTCCACCGGCACCTCCCCCACGGGCATGCGGTGGTTGAGCTTGCTGGCGGTCACCTTGGTTGCCCGCTCCCGCATCACTCGCAAGGGACTGAGCCCGGTTCGGGCGGCCCACCAGCCGAGGAAGCCACTGAGTGCCGTGGAAAGCAGCACAAAGACTGCCAGCGTCTTCGCCAGTGAGGTCTGAAACATGGCGTGGTGATGCGTCTCAACCGCCAGAATCAGCCGAGCCGTCACCGTGCTGCGCATCTGGTCGATACCTGCGTCGGATTTCAGCTCGATATCTTGTGACAGCCCTCTAAGCGATGTGCCGTTGGCCACCCAGTCGACCAGTTGACCTGGCGGATTGTCCGCAGTACTGAGTAACTGGGGGACCTCAAGGGCGGAGGAGCCCACAACCAGCGCCTTGTTCGACCAAAGCTGTAGGTACATGCCATGGTGACTCTCGGCAATTTCCTTGATGCGCTGTGAAACCTCTTCAAGGCCTTGTTTGCCTTTCTCTGACTCCTGGATGAGCTTGGCTTTGTCCAACATGAAGGCTTGGTCCAATTCGACGAAATGTTGGTGCGTTGTCATCAACACAAGAACCGCCATGCCCGCAAGCACGCTGGCAGCAACCAGCGTGTACAGCACGGTAAGCCGTACCGTCAATGTCGTCTTCATCGGCATCAGGCGGCCTCTGGCGCCTCAAGCACGTAACCCATGCCCCGGACAGTCTGGATGAGCTTGGTGTCAAAACCGTCGTCGACTTTGGCTCGCAACCTGCGCATCGCAACCTCAATGACGTTGCTGTCACTGTCAAAGTTCATGTCCCAGACCTGGGATGCAATCAATGAACGGGGCAGCACCTCCCCCTGGCGGCGCATCATGAGTTCGAGCAAGCCAAACTCCTTGGCCGTGAGCTCAATCCGTTTGCCAGAACGGCTCACCCTGCGCCTGAGCAAGTCGAGCTCCAGATCCAGAACCTTAAGTTGGGTCGCCTCCATGCCTTGGCGACCTCGGCGAAGGACTGTGCGCACGCGTGCTAGGAGTTCCGCAAAAGAGAACGGTTTGACAAGGTAGTCATCGGCGCCCAGCTCCAGCCCTTTGACCCGGTCTTCGACCTGGTCCTTGGCAGTCAACAGCAAGACCGGCATATGCCTCCCGTTGGCGCGCCAAGTTTTGAGGACCTGCCAGCCATCCAACCCCGGCAGCATGACGTCTAGGATGACGAGGTCGTAGCTGACCTCGGCACCCAGGTGAAGGCCATCCAGGCCATTGGCCACCAGGTCCACGGTGAATCCTGCCTCGCGCAAGCCTTGGCGCAGGTAATCGCCCGTCTTGGGCTCGTCTTCAACAATCAGGATTTTCACGAGTCAGCTCCGCATCGCAGTACAGCATCGAGTTTGCACCTTGGGTGGGCACCTCTGGCTCAGATGACGGAAATGTAATCTTCCCGACAGCACTGTGTAGCGGGAAGCCATAGACACTCCGCTCCTCGAAAGTTCATCGGATTTATCGAAGGAGACCCTGGTGTCAAGAAAAATTGCTGTCGGCGGCACGAGCTGCCTGCTTGGCCTCGGTGCCCTGCTCTCAGTTTCGGGAGTTGTGGCGCAACCCGTAGTTGGCATCGCCGCCACAACAACCAGCCAGGTCGGGGCACCTGCGCTGGAGTACGTGTCACCCATCGGAGACTACAAGGCGTACGAACCTCAATCCATTCAATCGTGGAAAGAGGCCAACGACAACGTCGGCCGCATTGGTGGATGGCGGAATTACTCCCGGGAAACGTCCCAAAGCCAGCCGTCGTCGTCTGCGCCGGCTGCATCGGGTGGCAGCGCCCCGCACACCAATCACCACGGGGATAAGAAATGAGAAGCCCTTTGACTGTGCCCGGATTCAAAGTCGCGCTATCACTCACAGCCGTCGCCATTTTGGCCGGATGTGCGTCCGTCAATCTTGAACAAACCCTGGAGAAGACCAACGCTCAGACCGGGGACTTCACTGCGGGCCGTTTGAGTCTTGCACAGACCGACCAGCAGCGTGACGACCGCCAGCAGGCCGCCTCGAAACTCCTGACTTCGGTTGTGGGTCAAAAAGAGGCGGTACAGCTCGCACTCCTCAACAGCCCGTCCATGCAGGCGATGTTGGCTCAAAGTTGGGCCGATGCTTCTTTGGCAGCTCAATCCGGCCGCATTGCCAACCCTGTTTTCAGCTTTGAGCGTGTCAGAGTAGGTGAGGAACTGGAGTTCGGGCGAATCCTGACATTTGGCCTGCTTGACCTCATCACACTGCCATATCGCAAGGGCATTGCCGACCAGCGGATTGCGCAAAGCCAAATCCGCCTGGCAGCTGAGGTGGTCGACCGTACCACCCAGGTCAGGCAGAGCTGGGTCCGCGCGGTCGCAGCGAAGCAGTCACTTGCCTACGCCAAACAGGTTTACGAAAACGCCGAGGCAGGCGCAGAACTGGCCCGCCGTCTTGAAGCGGTCGGCAATTTCAACAAGCTCGCTCGTGCACGCCAACAGACCTTCTACGCAGATGCCGCTACCCGACTTTCGGCTGCCCACCAGCAAGAGATTTCTGCCCGTGAGGACCTGATTCGCCTGCTGGGCCTGGATGACAAACAGGCAGCACATCTGCGGCTCCCAGACCGCTTGCCTGACTTGCCCAAGCAGGCCCGTCAGCCAGCTGAGGTGGCAAAGGCCGCGAGCAACGGTCGCCTGGATATTCAGCTCGCGCAGAGTGCCCTGAACGTCAGCGCCAAGGCCCAGGGCTTGGAAACCATCAACAGCTTCACCGACATAGAGCTGGGTGTGCGCCGTGACACGGTATTCGACAACGGCAGCGGCTCCAAATCGAATCCACGTGGCTACGAAATCGACCTCCGACTACCCATCTTCGACTGGGGAGGTATGCGCCGCGATGCCATGACAGCCCAGACGCTGGCAGCGGCCAATCAACTGGAGGCAGTAACGCGTGCCGCAGGTTCGCACCTGAGGGAGTCGTATTCAGCCTACCGAACCGCCTACGACATCGCGCGGCACCACCGAGATGAAGTGGTACCTCTGCGCAAGGCCATCGCCGACGAAAACCTGCTTCGATACAACGGCATGCTCATCGGCGTCTTCGAGTTGCTCGCCGACTCCCGCGACCAGGTGTCCACCGTCATGGCGGCCATCAATGCCGAGCAGCAATTCTGGCTGGCAGACGCCAACCTCCAAGCGTCCTTGGTCGGTCGCCCGACGGGCTTGTCCATCGCCAGTCCCGCTGCTGCGCAAAGCGGCGGTGCCGAAGGTCATTAAAAAATTCGGAGCACTCACGTGACATCTAGACGAGATTTTTTCAAGTTTGCCGGCATTGCCGGAGGTGCGGTCGCAGCAGCCTCGGTCAGCAAGGTCGCCATGGCGGCCCTGCCAGAGCCGGTGATACAGACCTCGGCCGAAACCAGCGCACCACTAGTCCCCAATTTTGGGCGACCATACAACCCCGTTGTGACACTCAACGGCTGGACACTACCTTGGAGGATGAACCAGGGGGTCAAGGAGTTCCATTTGGTCGCCGAGCCGGTGGTGCGCGAAATGGCGCCAGGCTTCAGCGCCCACTTGTGGGGGTACAACGGCCAAAGCCCTGGCCCCACCATTGAGGTCGTCGAGGGTGACCGCGTGCGTATCTACGTCACCAACAAGCTGCCGGAACACACCAGCATTCACTGGCACGGCCAACGTCTTCCCAACGGCATGGACGGCGTGGCCGGTTTGAACCAGCCAGCCATTTCCCCTGGCAAGACGTTTATGTATGAGTTCGTGGCGCGGCGGCCAGGCACCTTCATGTACCACCCTCATGCGGATGAGATGACGCAGATGGCGATGGGGATGATGGGCTTTTGGGTCACGCACCCCAAAACCAAGAACCCGCTCATCGACGAGGTGCAGCGCGACTTCTGCTTCCTGCTCAATGCCTTCGACATCGACCCTGGCAGCTACACGCCAAAAATCATGACGATGCTCGACTTCAACCTGTGGTCATGGAACAGCCGCATCTTTCCCGGCATCGACTCGCTCAATGTGCGGCTCAATGACAAGGTGCGTATCCGCGTTGGAAATCTCACGATGACCAACCACCCGATTCATCTGCATGGACACGAGTTTCTCGTCACCGGCACAGATGGGGGGCCCACCCCCAAGAGCACGCGTTTGTATGAAGTCACCACGGACGTTGCCGTGGGTCAGATGCGCCAGATTGAGTTTCTTGCCGATGAAGAGGGCGACTGGGCATTCCACTGCCACAAGAGCCACCACACGATGAATGCCATGGGCCATGACGTCCCTACCCTGATTGGTGTGGACCATAGGGGGATGACTCAAAAGATTCGCAACCTCATCCCCGACTACATGGTGATGGGCGAGCGGGGCATGGCAGACATGGCGGAAATGGAAATGCCGCTCCCGGACAACACCGCTCCCATGATGACGGGCCAAGGACCGTTCGGGTCGGTCGAGATGGGTGGCATGTTCAGTGTCCTGAAAGTACGCAAAGACCAGAAGCCGGGAGATTACAAAGACCCTGGCTGGTTCAAGCACCCCGAAGGCACCGTTGCCCATGAATACACCGGCCCTCTTGAGGCACCGGCCCGCTTCAAGTCAGAGGGTGGTCAATCGATGCCTCTGGCCGAGACGCCTAAGAAGCAAACCGTCGTGAAGGCCCGAAAGCCCACACGTCACACCGAGCATTGAACCTTCCCCGCCCAACCCACTTGAACCTGGAGAATTTATGAGCCTGAACACACGCGCTTTCACCCGTGCCTCCCTGGTAGCTGCACTCGCCATGTCTGGAGCTGCCTTTGCAGCAGGTAGTCACTCTGGCGGCCATGGACATGCGGACGAGGAGACCGCCATTGGCAAGCCTGGCGTTGCATCAAAGGTCACCCGCACCATCACCATCGAGATGCGTGACACGATGACCTATTCGCCTGCAGAGATTCAAGCAAAACAGGGCGAGACCATTCGGTTCGTCGTCAAGAACGTTGGCAAGGTCAAGCACGAACTCAGCCTCGGTACCGAAAAAGAGTTGCTGGAGCACCTTGAACAGATGAAGAAGTTCCCCGACATGGAGCATGACGAACCCAGCAAGGTCACGCTCGCCCCAGGCAAGTCGGGAACCATCATCTGGCAGTTCACCAAGGCAGGCGATGTCAACTTTGCCTGCCTGATGCCGAGCCACTACGAGGCTGGCATGAAGGGCATGGTCAAGGTTGCCAAAAAGTGAAACTGACCTATACCGTGAACATTCCCCTCAACTTTTGAAGTCAACTACCCCATGAAAAAGTCAATCGTTCAAGCGGGCATGCTCCTGGCCCTCGCATCAGGTGGCTTGTTCCCAATGCTTGCTCAAGCCCAGGCCACGATGGACCACAGCAAAATGGACATGGCAAAGATGCCCTCCATGACCGACGGTGAGGTTCGCAAGGTGGACTTGGCAACCGGAAAAGTCACCATTAAACACGGTGAAATCAAGCACATGGACATGCCGGGCATGACCATGGTGTTCACCGCAAAAGACAAGGCGCTGCTCACGGGTCTGAAAGTCGGCGACAAAGTCAAATTCATGGCCGAAAACGCCAACGGCCAGATGCTCGTTACCGGGATTGAAGCTGCCAAGTGAAAAGAGTCAGCGCCTGGACTGACGTAGCGCGCGCCTGACGCTGAGCCCTCGACGTCACGGATTTGAGTCCCTCCTGCCTCCCGGCAGCGAGGGATTTCGTTTTTGGGCTAACGAATAGTGCTTCCGGTGATGCACAAGGATTTGACTTGCATCAAGTCCGAGGGGCAATTATGACAATTTCGTAATCTTCAAGTCATGTGAAGCGCGAGTTAAGCCGCCTAAAGTCAATGGCAGTGACAGCCCCTTGTCAACTTGCGAACTTGGTACCGTCGATTTCGCAACTTGACACTGTCACGGCTGCTCCAGCAGCGCCCTTTTGTCATCAGGAGAATGTCATGTTCAAGCTGTCCACTGTCGTCGTCGCTGCATTGTTTTCTTTGGGCTCGATGAGCGCCATTGCACAAACCACTCCGGCTGACCACACCCAACATCATCCTGCGGGCTCCGCCCCCGCATCAACTGCTCAAGCACCTGCCCCAGTGCCTGCAGCGCCAGCCGCCACCGCACCAGCTTCGAGCGACCGCATGGCTGCGATGGAGAAGCAAATGCAGGCCATGAGAGCGATGCGTGAAAAACTCGCCGCCGCCAAGACGCCCGAGGAGCGCCGTGCGGTCATGGCCGAACACATGAAAACGATGCAAGACAGCATGGGCATGATGGACATGATGAAGTCGCCTGGCGGCATGGGCGGCATGGGCGGCATGGGCGGCATGGGAATGATGGGCGCTGCTCCCGCCACTCCTGGAGTACCTCCCCAGCCCAATGCCATGGCTCCGAGCATGCCTGGGGGCCAGGGGGGCATGATGCCCATGATGGAGGGCATGCAGCAGCGCCATCAGATGATGGAAAAGCGCATGGAGATGATGGAATCCATGATGCGCATGATGATGGACCGCATGCAGTGAGGCCCTACCAGTGACCTCCAGAAGAACATTTCTGCACATTGGCGGCGTCTCTGGCTGGGCTCTGCTGATTTCGCCGCTGAGCACCGCGTTTGCCCAAAGCCAAGACCACACGAGCCATGCGGGACACGTCTCACAACCTGAGGTCGCCAAGGCGGTCTTTCCATCGCCCGTGACCCGGGCCGCTGATGCGTTCACCAACCCGTTGTTTGTGCCCGGCAACAGCGGCTTGCTGGGTGTAATGGCGGTTCAAGCTCCGCTGCGTCTGACGGTGGGCGGTACCAAGCAACCGGTGGTACCTGGCAAATCACCGGCAAGCCTTTTGGTCTATGGAAGCGAACAAGGCGGCGTCCAACGGGCTAACCCCACCCTACTGACAAAAAAAGGGCAGGTTGTAGAGGCCATGCTCGCCAACGGCCTGACGGAGCCCACCATCATCCATTGGCATGGTTTGCTGGTGGATGGACAAACTGACGGGGGGCCACAGCTGTCGGTGCCTCAAGGCGGGGAATACAAATACCGCTTCCAGGTTCGCAATCGAGCTGGCATGTACTGGTACCACCCGCATCCACACGCTTCGGCCGCGCGTCAGGCCTACTCGGGCTTGGCTGGCCTCTTCTTTGTCGACGACGATGAGGAACAAGCTTTCCGAGACAAGCTCGGGCTCAAGCTGGGCGACAACGACCTTCCGCTCGTCATTCAGGACAAGCGTGTCGACGCTGACGGACAACTAGTCTACCGTCCGACCGACGAGGAATGGAAAGGCGGCTACTTGGGCAATGAGGTGCTGGTCAATTTGACCGTCGCCCCTCTGCTGAAAGCCACCCCGCGCTGGTACCGCTTGCGCATGCTCAATGGTTCCACCGCTCGGATTTTCAACCTGGTCTTCTTCCATGGGGAGCGCAGCCTTCCATTTGCTGTCGTTGGCACGGATTCCGGGCTGCTGCGAGCCGCACAGACGACCAAACGCGCGTTCCTGTCACCCGGCGAACGGCTCGACGTGCTGCTGAACCTGGCCGACATTCCTGCTGGTCAGTTTGTCATGCTCAAGAGCTTGGCCTTTGACCCCATGCACCAGGAGGGTGGTCATGCTGGCCACGGTGATAGCGGTGCGACCATCAACTGGCCCGATGGCGCGGAGATTCCTCTGCTGAAAATCGCCGTGGACGGCAAGGTTGTCTCCACACCGGTCCCCCTACCCGAGGTGCTCTCCCGCTTCGACGACATCCAGGTGTCGAGAGCTAAGGCTCGGCCGTGGAAGCTGGGTTGGAATGGCAAGGACTGGCTGTTGAACGGCAAGACATTCCAAATGAGCGAAGTAGTTGCCACCGTCAGTCGCAATGACGTGGAGATTTGGGAGTTGCAAAACGAGAGCCAAGGCATGCCGCATCCGATGCACATCCATGGCTTTGTCTTTCAGGTGTTGAGCCGACAAGCCAGTCCGAAACAGCAAGCTGAGCTGGCAGTTGACCGCTTTGGTCGAGCTGCGAGCGACCTGGGCTGGAAGGACACGGTACTGGTATGGCCAGGCGAGTCAGTGCGACTTGCGATTGACTTCAAGCATCCGCATGCTGGCGCACAGACATTCATGTTCCATTGCCACAACCTGGAGCATGAGGACAAGGGAATGATGGTCAATTTCCGAGTTGCCTGAAGGCTCATGGATGGCGGAGGCGTCTACGCCGCCTCAAGCCAAACCTCTCAACACTTGTCATTTTCAGGAGACTGCCATGGGCACCGAACACGAGCATGGACAAGACGGACATCAAAGCAGCCAAGGCAGATGGTCTCCAGGCACCACCGCACTCGCGATGGTGGGCGCCATCGCCGCCTTCTACCTGATTCGTGAACACTGGACTCACCTGTCTGGCTGGTGGACCTATTTATTCTTGCTCGCCTGCCCGCTGATGCACCTGTTTCATGGCCATGGCGGACACGGAGGTCATGGTGGCCACCATGGAAACAACCCAGCGGCACCGACCGGAGAGCCCACGAAAAAGGACACGCCATGAGTAGCGCTGAGCACGACCACACCCATGTTCATGGGGAAGGTGCCCTGGTTTACACCTGTCCGATGCACCCGGAGGTGCAACAAAACCATCCTGGCAATTGCCCGAAATGCGGCATGACGCTCAAGCCGCAGGGAGCGGTCTCAAGCCATGGGCATACGTCGTCATCGCAGGGAAACCATGGGAGCCATGACCACGGCACTCATTCGGCTGAACATGCCCACTCTGCGCATCAGCACCATGCGCCGAAACCGCCGCAGGCACCACCCGCAGCCCCGAGCCAAGGCGCCGCAACCGGCACGGAATACACCTGCCCGATGCACCCGGAGGTCAGGCAAGACCATCCCGGCAATTGTCCAAAGTGCGGCATGACTTTGGAGCCGGTCATCCCTGAGCTCGACGATTCGGAGAACCCGGAGCTGGTCGACTTCCAGCGACGCTTTTGGTGGACCCTGCCGTTCACCGTGGTCGTGACCGTACTGGCCATGTTCGGGCACCAACTGGGGTGGTTCGATGTAGGCACTCAGCCCTGGATTGAGTTGGTCTTGTCGCTGCCCATCGTGCTCTGGGCTGGGTGGCCGTTTTTCGAACGCGGTTGGCAATCCATCGTCAATCGCAGTCCGAACATGTGGACCTTGATTGGTTTGGGCACTGGTGCGGCGTTTTTGTACAGTGTCGTGGCAACAGTGGCCCCTGAGGTGTTTCCCGATTCCTTCATCTCTATGGGGCGTGTTGGGGTGTATTTCGAAGCGGCAGCCGTCATCATCTCCTTGACACTTCTGGGCCAGGTTCTCGAACTCAAAGCTCGGTCGCAAACATCAGCAGCAATCAAATCACTGCTGGGATTGGCACCGAAGACCGCCCGACGGATTAGAGACGATGGCACCGAAGAAGACGTACCACTGACCCACGTCCATGTGGGCGATGCACTTCGCGTCAGGCCCGGCGAGAAGGTACCGGTTGATGGCGTGGTCACCGAAGGCATCAGCGCTGTCGACGAATCCATGCTCACCGGCGAGCCGGTTCCCGTGACCAAGCGCCCGGGAGACAAGGTCATCGGGGCGACCATGAACACCAACGGGGCCCTGGTCATCCGGTCTGAACGCGTTGGCTCGGCCACAATGCTGTCGCAGATTGTCCAGATGGTTGCCCAAGCGCAGCGTTCTCGCGCGCCCATGCAGCGGATGGCCGATGTGGTGGCAGGCTATTTTGTGGTCACGGTTGTGGCTATCGCATTGCTCACTTTTTTTGGATGGGGCCTGTTTGGTCCAGAACCCCGATGGGTGTTCGGTCTCATCAATGCTGTTTCGGTGCTCATCATTGCCTGCCCGTGCGCGTTGGGTCTGGCTACACCGATGTCCATCATGGTCGCCACAGGCAAAGGCGCAACCCAGGGCGTGCTTTTCCGGGATGCCGCTGCCATTGAGAATTTCAGAAAGGTAGACACCCTCATCATCGACAAGACTGGCACCCTCACTGAAGGGCGTCCGGCATTTGACCGGGCCATCCCGGTGCCCGGAGTCACTGAAGAGTTTGTAATTCGCACAGCGGCGAGCCTTGACCAAGGCAGTGAACACCCCCTTGCAGAAGCCATTGTGTCGGCAGCTCGGAAACGCGGCTACCAACTGGAAAAGCCTGAGCAATTCGAGTCTGGAACCGGCATAGGCGTCAGAGGCCTCGTGGTCGGCGCTTCCGTGGCACTTGGCAACACCGCACTGATGGAGCAGTTGAGGGTGGACGTGTCGCCGCTGATTCGGCAGGCCGAAGGCTTGCGCAAAGAAGGCGCCAGCGTCATGTATCTCGCCGTAAATGGCGCGCTCGCAGGCCTGTTGGCCGTATCTGACCCAGTGAAAGCCAGCACGCCGGAGGCCTTGACCATGCTAAGGGCCTCGGGCCTGCGCATCGTGATGGCCACAGGCGACGGCGTAACCACAGCCAAAGCGGTAGGGGCACGACTGAACATCGAGGAAGTGCACGGTGAGGTCAAACCCGCCGACAAGTTGAGGCTCGTCGAAAAGCTGCAGGCCGAAGGGAGAGTCGTTGCGATGGCCGGAGACGGCATCAACGATGCGCCTGCATTAGCCAAGGCGAACGTCGGCATTGCCATGGGCACCGGCACAGACGTGGCAATGAACAGCGCTCAGGTGACCTTAGTCAAAGGTGACTTGCGAGGCATCTCGACCGCACGGTCACTTTCTGAAGCGACTGTGGGCAACATGAAACAGAACCTTGTGTTTGCGTTTCTCTACAACGCCTTGGGGATACCCGTCGCTGCCGGCATCTTGTATCCGTTGACGGGCTGGCTGCTGTCGCCCTTGATTGCTGCGCTCGCGATGAGTTTGAGTTCAGCATCCGTGATTGCCAATGCACTGCGTCTGCGTACTCAAAAGTGAAAGTGGTGTGCGTTATTCACGCCACGTGCTAACAGCACTCGTGACGGATCGCCCGGCCTCGTTTGACGCGCAGTTTGTGCTGTCACACGTGTACTGACTGGTGGTTTACCCGTTGGCCGGCTGGGCGGAGTGCAGTGGGGCATGGATCACCCACTTTCATGACGGCCGGATTTCCGATCAAACCCGGTTCGCTGGAGCGTTCGCGGAGCTGATACGTGTGTCACTGCAAATTTTTGACTACAGAACCGTTGTTGACAGTAGGCCCAGTAGGGTGTGCTGCCAGACGAAGACCATCGATAGTGGCTCCGAAATATGCTGCGCCCGTGTGCCACCAAACACTTACCAAAAACCTCGTCGATTCACCTGCGCGAAAAGCGTAGTGAAAGTGTCCAGCATCTCAGGTTCAATAGGCAATTCACAGGTACTGCCAGCCAGCTCATGCGCACGCTTGAGCACCTGATCCAACAATTTTGTCCGAGGCAGTAGCACATAGTGCACCTCACAATCCAAACCGTCAGCGAGTCGGGAAAGGGTCCTGAGGGATATGGAGCCATCTGCCTCTGCCTGTTCCAGTTTACGTACGCCCTGTGCGGTCATGCCCAGCCGATCACCAAGAGCTTTTGAACTCATGCCCAACGCTAACCGGACGGTCTT